>JBNGDQ010000063.1:0-7978 GCA_049975285.1 Thermoplasmatota archaeon | reverse complement strand
GCTGCAACCTTCGACACCGGCCTGTTCACTCCGGCCATCGACCTCACCGCCACAGAGGAAGCCTATGTGGAGTTCGACCGTAACTTCCAGGACTTTGCCGGTGCCGGCTACGCAGAGGTCAACGTCTATTCCGGTGGCACAGGACCGGGCAACTTCGAGGAACAATTGCTCTTCCTGACTGATGACGACCCATCCGGCGGCGTGCATACCATCCTGCCATTTGACCCCTCCGGCTATGCAGACCCCGCAGAAGTCTACATTGAGTTCTACTACAACGACGAGGGCTACAACGGCGCATGGAAGTTCTCCATCGACAACGTCATGGTCTACACACCTGGCCTATATGTACCCGGAGACTACACGGTCAATGCCACCGTTGCCAACTATGGTACCACCACGGAGACCTTCGATGTCAACTGCCAGATCACCTATTTCGCCCCACCGGTAACGGAGACAGTGCTCCTCGACGACATGGAATCAGGCCCCAATGGCTGGACCACGCTGGCTACCTCGGGAAGCGACCTATGGCATCTGTCCACCCAGCGGAGCAATTCGCCGGATACGGCATGGTACTGCGGCGACGAGTCCACCGGCCAGTACGAAAACAGCATGATTAACTTCCTGATATCACCCGCGCTCAATCTTTACGGCGCCCACAGTGCAACGGTTTCGTTTGCCACCTGGTATGACCTTGAGCCCCCCAGCTATGACAAAGGATATGTCTGTGCCAGCTCCGACAACAACACGTTCTATATCCTGAAGACATATACGGGCAACTCCGGCGGCTGGATAACGGACAGCGTGGACATCACCGACTACATTAACGAGACCACTGGCCTGGTGAACATCGGTTTCATCATGTATACCGATAGTTCCGTCTGCACCTACGAGGGATGGTACATCGATGATGTCAACGTGACGGCGGCACAGCCCAGTGAGACATACCTCGTCTACGATGAAACCGCTACGGTGAGCAACCTCGGGCAATATGAGGAGGTCTATGTGGAGTTCTCACCACCCTGGCACGCGCTGCTGGGCGACCACGTTATCGAGGTGGCCACGCAGCTGCCTGGAGACATCGATACCAGTAACGACGCCGCGAGCAACGAGGTTACCATTATAAAGGCACGTCATAATCTGCCGGCAACGGGCACTCCTCCCTACAAGTATACCATCGACGCTCTGGACGAGGCGAGTTCCATCGTGCAGATGACGGTGAAAGGCGAGACCAATGTCTATATCGGTGAAATGTATCCACCAGATATACCTGACCCCTATACACCGGTTGGTCCCTGCGTGGACATCGATGTCACCCCGGAGAGTAACGTGGTCTGGCCGATCTATCTTGAGATCTACTATACACAGGATGACCTTGACTACTGGGGTGTCACTGAGGACCATTTGGCTGGTATCATGTATTATGATGATGCAGCCGATGCCTGGGTCTTCTACGACGAGACTGGGGTGAACACCGACGACGTTACGAAGGGCGGCACTGACTACGCTGGCTATCTCTGGGCCAACATCTACGAGGGAGAGCTGTCACCGAAAGTACCGGTAGGCGGCGACACACTGGCACCGACATCGGACATCACCGTGACATTGGACCCGACGGGCTACGTCAAGGCAGCCTCCACCTTCACCATCGATGCCACCGACGACGGTCTCCTGTGGAAGGTGTTCTACAGGGTCGACAACGGTCAGGTGGTGGAAGGCGACTGGAACACACCGGCCATCTTCCAGCTCAATGAGCTGTATGGCTATGCCAACGGGGAACACACCCTCGAGTACTGGGCCGAGGATATCTGCGGCAACGAGGAACGGCACCACGTGGAAACCTACGTGGTCGACCAAGAGCCACCGTCGCTGAGCATGAGCTTTGACGGCGTGTCCGAGCCCGCAGGCCCATCGACATGGCAGATTGCGTCGCAGACCCAGATAAACCTATCCGCTCAGGACAGCGGAGTCGGCGGTACGGCCATCTATTATCGCGTAGACGGGTCTAACTATACCAAGTACACCGGACCGTTCGGCATCCCCAGCGATGGCACGCACACCGTGAGTTACTATGCGGTAGACCTCTTTGGCAACGAGCGACTCAAAACCGCTACCATCAAGGTGGGTAGTGGTGCCCCCATGACGACATGCCACCTCTCGCCAGACGAACCAACGGGTGACAACGGCTGGTATACAAGTCCCGTAACGGTCACCCTGACCGCCACCGATGACTTCAGCGGCGTGGCAGAAACCATATACCGCGTGGGCAGTGGCGCCTGGCAGACCTATACGGAACCGTTCACCCTTGAACAGGATGGTGAGCAGACCATTTCGTTCTATTCGGTGGACAATGCGGGCCATGTGGAAACAATCTGTTCCCAAACGGTGCCCATCGACCTCTACGGACCTGAGATAACCGTTGAGAAACCCACCAACTACATCTATCTCTTCGACCGGCCGATTATGCCATGGATGGGCCAGAAGTCGATCATCATCGGTGCCATAACCATTGAGGCAACGGTCCACGACCCGGCGACATCTGGCGTAGGCAGCGTCGAGTTGTATGTCAACCAGCAGCTGAAGGCAACCTTCCAGGAAACGTTTAGCTACAAACTCGATGAACTGCTCTTCGGTCCGGCAGAGATACAGATTGTTGCCTACGACATAGCTGGCAACCCGGCGACGAAGACCATTCACGCACTGGTCTTCAACTGGTAAACCCCTCTTTCCCCTTTCCCCTTTTCTTTTTTGTTTTTCCTTTTATCGACATTTTTAAATAAATTGCTCTGATTCAACAACAGTGAATCAGCCACTCCGGGAACGCGTTCTGGACTACATGGAGAATGTCATCTCCATTGTAGAAAAACCGCGACTCGGCATGGTCACCCTGTTTTTCTGGGTGCTGGCCATTGCCGTCATCCGAACGATAACCGAGGCCATCATCTTCGACTACAGATATGGTGACATTAGCTACACGTATGTTTTCATATATGCTCACATGATGCTGTTCTATTTCACGGTCTTTGTTCTGGGCGTGTTCACGCTAAAATTGTTTACCCGAGAAAAACTTGCCAAAATAGCTAATCTCTCCGCCATCGGTTTTCTCATCCTGCCGTTTCCACCTCTCATCGACTATCTGTTTTCCCCTCCGGGCACCATATACACCTATATCCCCAAAGAAAAATTGCTCTCAGGTCTCACCTTTTTTTACCACAACATATTTCCGGATGTAGCAGGCTACGGTCTTCTTATCGAAATCATTTTTATTCTCATTGCTACCTCGCTTTACGTCTACGTCAAGACGCGATGCCCCCTCAAAGCTATCGGCAACCTTGTCCTCCTCAACACCCTGGTCGTCACAGTATCAACACCCACCCTTAACCCGTTGCTTGATGCATGGTCATGGGGGCCCCTTGCTCAGCCAGCCTATGTACTCCGTGCCAGCATTCTTTCGATCATGATTCTCACCGCTATTGCCGCTATAAGCAACAAACGGCTTTTCATCAGCCTGCTGAAAAGTCTTGCCCTCCTTAGAACCACACACTTTGTCGTTATGGTACTTGTGGGCATACTCATCGCCGACCATGTCACCATCAATTTCAACGCATTCACCACATATCACCAGGCCGGCAACATCGGCATGGTGGGCATCGCTGTGGCGGCCATCGTTTTTTTGTGGCAGTATGCCGTAATAATAAACAACGTCTACGACGTAGAGATAGACAGAGTAACCAAAAAAGAGCGGATTCTCGCCCAGGGCCTCATGAGCAGGCAGTGGGGGCTCAAACTTGCTGTTCTCTTCGCCATCGTCGGTGTCGGGCTGTCGGCAACGCTGAGCTGGCAGCATGTCTCTCTGGCGCTAGCATGTATCGCGCTGTCCACACTCTATTCCGTACCGCCAGTGCGCTTCCGTGACCATCCGCTTTCCCCCCTGGTCATCGGAGCCGGATCAGCTATCGCTTTTTACATCGGCTACCTTGTCCCCACCTATACCATGGACGGCTTCGAAGTCGTTAAAACCCTGCCGGAGATGACGACAGAGGCGGTTATCCTTGGTCTTCTCATTTTTATTGCTCTCTCCATCGGTAGCATGACAAAAGACATCGATGACTACCAGGGAGACAAAAAAGAGGGAGTCAAAAATATCTTTACCATATACGGCATCGACACCGCTGTCACCATCATGTCTCTACTGTTGATTGTTGCCTTTCTCTCGCCGCTGCTGCTCTTTCATACCGCTGTCGATGTCCTCCTTTTTATCGCTGCGGGAGCCATAGCTGTTGCTGCCTTTCGCCGCTTTCGTCGTTCCCTAGTCGTCTTTCCGTTGTACTTTTTTGTATTGCTCTATGCCGTCATGCGCTGGTTCGGTGTGCTATCTTTTTGATATGCCGATGTTGATATTCAGCATCATTATGGAACTTAAGCGAGAAAATCCAGACCTTTAGGTCTGGGATGAATCGCCGTGGCTGTATAAAACGCCGTTAGGCGTTTTCTTCCCCTTGAGGGGAAAGCCACGCAATTTATTGCGTGGAAGGGGTGACGGTACTACCCCGTTCAGAGGGGCCAACCACGTTTAATAGCTAATCCGTTAAATATTTGAACATTTTGGGCATGGAGGAAGGGTCGCTGAACACCTTGTGGAGGTGGTATTGCAGGGCAGGAAGCGAGGGGATGAATCTGTTGCCTATGGCTTTTCGTGCTGGTTTCCAGCAGGGTTCGACGGGGTTGAGTTGGGGGCTGTATGGAGGGAAGTATTCGATGTGAAGTGTCTTTTTATGGTCAGCCAGGAAGGTATCGACTCTCTGTCCGTGATGGCCCGGAGCGTTGTCTATGAAGAGGCAAACCTTTCCCCAGCGTTGTAACAGCTTCGTGAGAAAAGCGACAAAATCCCTTTGTGTTTTCCTTTGAGCGAACATGAAGACGAATGTTCTTTGGGTTCTGGCTCCGAACACGTTGATGTAGTCATGTTTGTAATTATGTCGTCTCGTAGGTCGACTTCCTTTACGAGCCCAGCCTCGCACAATCCAGGGGATGAGCCCGAATGTGGCTTCATCCAGGCATGCCACTACGAACCCTTGTCTCCGGTAATGTTTCGCCAGCACGCCAGCCTTTTTTTAAAATCATCCACCTCTTTCCTCGACGGAGCCTTATAGTGCCGTGGCCGGGGCCTGTGCAACGAGAAACCCAGAGCTGTCAGTATCTCCCAGACATGACCCTGAGTATACAACACCCCAAACTCTTTCCTGATATAGTCCCGCACCTCCTGTGTCGTCCACACACCACCTTTATTGTACGGCGGTCCCTCCTCAAGTCGCCGTACAAGCTTTTTCCGTTGCTTCACCGATAGCTCTGGAGGACGACCGGACTGTTTAACACTCTCTTTCGCATCCACCCCCCGCTCAACGAAACGCCACAACGTAGCATGGACGGTCCGACGCTTCATATTCGTAAATTCAGCAATAGCATCAATGCTCTTTCCCTCCTTCCGATGGATCGCACACAGAAGCCTCACCTTCGGCTTCGCCTTCTTCTCCGCCTGATACCGCTTTTGCAGCTCCTGGATGCTAACGCCGGGAAGAAAATCATCACCCTTCGGTAACTTCCACACTCTTATCACCAAAAAGATATAGAGTTAAAAGTTCAAATACTTTTCGGATATGCTATAAGATATTCTTTTCATTGAGACACTACAGTAGTTCTATCATCCGATAAAGTTTAATACAAATTAGCATTATTATACTAGTATGATGAATCTCAAATACCTTGCTGTGGCGACTCTTTTGATTTTGCTGTGTATTTCATCATTCAACTTATATGGTGGCGGAGAGCCCACCACCGACGGCACGCCGCCGGTGACCACACTTGAATACGACGGTCCCACCTATGAGGACGAAAGCGGGGATACCTGGATAAGCAATCAAACTCTTATCTGGCTGAATGCAACCGATGACCAATCGGGAGTGCAAACGCTGACATATATCCTTCGCCATGATGCCAACCACGATGGGGAGATAGATACGGAAACGGCCAACGTCACTGTCAACGACAACATGGAAGGGGATGAAAACGACCAATTCGGTATCATCTCGGTTGCCATCAATTTTTCAGAGGAATGCCTGCACAGCATTTCCTATTACAGCGTAGATTATGAAGGAAATATAGAGAGATATGATGACCTCTATGCTGAATGGTACTATCAATTCAAGACCAAGGTTATGCACGAGGTGGACAACGTCACATTTGGTTCATCCCCTGCCATCGCTGACCTCATCGGCGATGCTAATCTCGAAATCTTCACCGGGAGTGACGAACAAGAAAACTACTACGGCCCAGATATTGGCCAGGCGCGAGGCATTTGGCGATGTTTCAACGCCTATGGCACGGTTCTATATTCCCTAGCCACCCAGACCGATGAGTCACGGAGTTCCCCCGCCATATACGACATCGATAATGATGGAAACAAAGAAGTCGTGGGCGGAACAACGAGCGGCTGGTACCTCGAAGTCATGGAGGGTGACCAGTTCGAATGGGCGTTTCCCGCTACCTCGACCATGCCCGTACCTGGCGGCAATTATGTATGGCATTCCTCGCCTGCTCTGGTTGACGTGGACTCTTCGATTAGTGGCGTTGAGGTCATCATCGGAAACAATCCCTATAACTCGGTGTGGTGCTTCGATGGTGACAACAGCGATCAGGTAAACGATGGAATCAAAGTGCTTAAATTTAGAGATTTTCCCGGATTTCCCAAAGCTCTCGGCTCAGAAGGCATCGATTGGGATGTTCTATGGATATTTAACACAGCGGGGCACGTGGTGGCCACACCCGCTATCGGCGATATAGACAACGATGGAACCTATGAAGCGGTTGTAGGCGATCTTGCCGGCAATCTATATATTATCAATGCCAAAACCGGAACTGAGGAATGGCGTTTCACTACTGGTAATGGCATCTGGTCCTCTGCTGCCCTTGCAGATGTGGATGGGGACGGCCTGATGGAGATATTTGTCGGTTCAAATGACTCCCGCCTGTATTGCCTAGAATGGGATGGTACCACGGGGGAGGAAGTATGGAACTATACGACGGGCGGTCCCGTTTTTTCTTCACCATCTGTGGGAGATATCGACGGAGATTTGAGCTACGAAATCGTTGTCGGATCTACAGATGGCAACCTTTACTGTTTCTCCAGCTCTGGAACGCTGAAATGGACGGTCACTACAGGCGGACCAATATTCTCATCGCCAGCATTGGCGGAGCTTGACGGAACACCGCATGCACAGGAATGGCCCTGTTTTAGGGGGAACCGTTTCCGTAATGGATTCTACCCTGGGACTGGAAAAAACCTCGAGATTTATATCGGTTCAGATGACCATATCCTCTACGATATCGATGGAGAGGGAAACATCCTACATACTTTTACATCTAGAGGGCGCATCCATACCTCTCCTTCCGTTGCAGACGTTGACGGCGACGGCAACATCAACATCGTCTTCTATGACTGGGGTGGAGAAACAGGAGACGGAACCCGCGACACGTTCTGGTGTCTCGAGCGGGTATATGCGAACACGCGGCGATTCCGCATCGATATCTGTCCACCACATACAGAAAAAACAGTAGTCAGTCGCGATACCTACTATATTAGACCCGAAACCGCCATCTGGCTCAATGCTACTGACGACTTCTGTATCTGCAATTCAGGTGTTTCTACCCTGCACTATGAGATATGGCATGACACAGATGGCGATAGCCATGTCGACGACATGATCGAGAGTGGAACCATTATCGACAACACAGTCGGAGACTATAATCCAGCAGATGGCCTCATTTCCACTTTGATACATCTTACCATGGGGGGAACAAACGAGCTCAGATGGTATGCTATGGACAATGTAGCCCATACGGAACAAGTGCATTACCAGGAACATTATGTTGTTACGGGAGACCCCGAATTGTGGGTGGTGAAGGGGGGTCCGGTGGATCCGGT
>JBNGDQ010000062.1:0-8035 GCA_049975285.1 Thermoplasmatota archaeon | reverse complement strand
GCACGTCGACATCCGGGGTGAAAAAGAAATAGAACGCGGAGCCGTCCAGCGTGACGAAGCAGGCGTCCTCCGCTCCGGCAGTATTCACCGGTCCCTGCATGGGGACAGGCTGCTGCCAGTCATCGCTGTGCACCACGGGCGGAAAGACATCTGTATCAGGGGTACCCTTGACGGCATCCCCAGGGATAGCCTCCTCCCGGGCCTGCACCATGTCAAGCTCGAAGGTAAACGGGCCGAAGACCTGGCAGACACCCTGACGGAGATCTCCGCCGGCCTGCACCATGAGCTCCACGGGGCCCAACCCCAGGAAAAAAGTACTCCGCACCGTGGTCTGCTCCCCCGCCGGGAGAGACGCGATGGTACCGCTGGCAAACCCGGTGGGCCACAGGGAGCCCTGCACGTCGATGACCCAGGAGACGTCGTCTGCATCGCCGGGCCCCTCATTGACGATGGTTACCGCCACGCCGAATCCACCCGTGACGGCTTCGATGACCACGACGGCGTCGTTGTCCCCCGGGCTGCCTATGCAGCCGCTCCAGACAGGCAGAGGCATCACGGCCGCCGTGAGCAATACGACAACCGATATACTTCCCCACCATTGATGACCGGAGAGAGACTCCCAACCCTGCATCATGATACCACCTCCCGTAATCTATCCCACGTTAATAAAACTGCTGAAATATGCCCATGCGGTGAGGAGCCGTCTACGTGCCGGTGCCCGGCGTCCAGATAAACAGCGTCAGCCCGGCGAAGCCCGTACTCGCGAATGAAAAGACGCCGCTCCAGCCGATGACGCCGACGAATCCCCCGGCCAGTATCTTATGTGGTCCGTCATACGACGTGACCTCTCCATCACCCGCCAGCGGGGTCACCGTCGTCGTGGCCTCACTGTCCGAATAACTGCAGTAGATAATCGAGGGTATCAGGTTAAACGAGATGCGCAGCAGCCGAATCTCCATCAATGCCGGCGGGAGCGCCACATGGAACCCGTCACCCCCGGAGATGATGAGATACAGGCCCGCCTGCTGTTCAATGAGATACTGGAACCGGGCATCGTCCTTCATCAAGGCAGCGCAGCGCTGAGCGATAGCCGTGGACAGGCGTTCGTCTGGCGCTACGTCTATGGTTTGCTCTACATGCTCCATGGTGCCGTCGGGCAGGTATTTGGCGAAGGTGACGGTATGCTCGGTGTGTTCCTCGGTTACTCTCTCAGAGACTCCCTCGGAGAGAGGAATAATCAGGGCGACGAGGCATGCCGCGATGACACCCGCAAGAAGTTTTTTTTGCATGATAACCTCCACTACTATAACGCCGTAGAGTGTATTTATAGCTATCGAACCGGGCAGGCTGCACTTCGAGTGCGATGGCTGACGTGATGCATAGCTTTAAATGCCGCCGGCGGTTTTGAAATATGGGAGGTATACACATGGAATATACTGTATTGAAGAAGGGACTGGCGGTGGCGACCATCGCCCTCTTTTTTGGCCTGGCGGTCTTTCCCGCCGGTGGACTGATGGATTCATCGGCACCTGGAGAGACAGCAACACATGCAGCGAGTACTGCTCCCGTTGACGCGGGGCAGGAGACACTCACCATAGCAGTCGATGAATACCAGCCCGACGGGACTATTATCACCCGACAGGTAGTCTGTGCCAGAGAAGACGTAGAACAGATGACCCTGGAGCTCGACCGCGCTTCAGGAATAGAGGAGATCGTCTCTATATTGGCATCCCACGGCATCATTTCGAGGCATGAGGCCCAGGAGCTGGTCGCCGCGATACGGGAACATATGGATACCGCTGAGCCGGACATGGTCAACCTGTGGCTGCCACCACTGTCAGTCATGTTCTTCAGCGAGGTCAGCACCACGTTTCGCTGGGGTGGCACCATCCGGCTGGGCATGACGCCGTTCCTCCGGCTCATCAACCGCTTCCTGAAATCCAACCTGCAGCGGGGCTTCGATGTCGTCGACCTCTGCTGGGGCCTACGAGGCACCCTGTACACGAGGGGGCTGCTGGGCGAGCACCGCCTGACGCTCCGCCCCGGGATGGTCTGCCTGGCGGGATTCATCGGATACGGTATACATATTCCCCTGCTCCGGCATTCATTCTATGGAAGCGCCATGATGACCCTGGCGGCGGGCCTGGGAGAGCACGACTTCGACCCCTGGTTCCCCAACTGAGAGGTAGGTTTATATGCCGCAACTCGTTCAATCCCTGGGGAGGTAACATGAAAACAATTCTATCCAAAAGTATATGTGCCGGCGTCGTGGCACTCCTTGTCGCCATGGCCGCCGTCCCCTCCATCGGCATGCTGTCCCAGCCGTCGAATCTCGACAGGCAGGCCGACGTATCACCAGAGATTACAGCCAGCCGGGAGGAAACCGTTACGCTGACGGTCACCGAGTACCCGCCAGATGGCAGCCCGACAAAGAGAGACGTACCGTTGACCCGATCGGAGGCAGAAGCGCTCCATCAGGCATTGGACGAGGCGCAGAGCTTCGCGGAGCAGCTCGTGATTCTCCAGGAGTACGGCGTGATACCCGTGGATGCGTCATCGGAGGAGATGCTGGCTGCCGTCCGCGGGGACACCCCGGGCGTTGAACCGGCAAGCATCTGGCTGCCGCCGTTGTCCATGGTGTTTTTCAGCGAGGTGAGCGCCTCGTTCCGGTGGGGTGTCTCGCTCCGGGTGGGCATGACGCCGTTCCTGGACCTGCTGGACCGGCTGCTGGGTATCGACTGGCGACGGGGCATCGACCTGGCTGACCTGTGCTTCGCGATGCGAGGGACCGTGTACACCTATGGACCGCTGGGCACGCATCGGTTGTATCTGGAGCCGGGCATGGTGTTCATGACGGGCTTCGTGGGCTACACCATCGATACCGTGCTCTGGCGTCACTCGTTCTATGGCGCTGCCGTGATGACATTCACGGCGGGCCTGGGAGAGCACGACTTCGACCCCTGGTTCCCGTAGGGGAACCCTTTTTTTCTCTTTTTTTATCTTGGATGATCCTTATCGCTCGTAGATTTCCACGAGCAGCCGCCGTGTTCGTGGTCCATCGCCCTCGTAGAAAAAGATGCGCTGCCAGGTCCCGAGCTTCAGCGCGCCATCGGTGATGATGACCTGGGTGGTGCAGCCGATGAGTGAGGATTTGACGTGGGCGTCGCTGTTGCCCTCGGCGTGCTCGTAGTGCTTGCTGTGGGGCACGAGGCGCTGCAGCGTGGTGAGGATGTCCCGCTGGACGGCGGAGTCAGCTCCCTCGTTGATGGTCACACCGGCCGTGGTATGGGGCACGTAGAGGACCGCGGCGCCGCTTGACAGGTTGCTCTGCTCGATGAGTTTCTCTATGCGGTCGGTGACGTCGATGAGTTCCTCGCGCTGCTGGGAGCGAATGGTTATCTCGTGCATGACTGTGCAACTCGGCGGGGCTTAAAAGCGTGGCGCAACGTTCTTAACTCCCTTTGTCATTCGATTGTAGCGAGGGACATCATGGGAAAAACCTGTGTGGAAAAAATCTTGAGTGAAAAAGCCGGGCGGGATGCCTCGGCGGGCGAGATAGTGACGATTCAGCCGGATCATCTGCTGACGCATGATAATACGGCGCCGATTACGGCGAAGATAGAAGCGGAGCTGGAGGAGTACGGCATCGCGGATCCGGACATGCCGGTCATCGTGCTGGACCACGTCGTGCCGGCTGCCAATGAGAAGACGGCGACGAATCATCAGAAGATACGCGCCTTCGTGGAGCGGCATGGCATCAGGCATTTCTATGACGCCGGGACGGGTATCTGTCATCAGGTCGTCGTGGAGGAGGGGCTGGCGCTGCCCGGCGGGGTGGTATTGGGCTCTGATTCGCATACCTGTTCCTATGGCGCGGTGAACTGTTTCTCGGCGGGTATCGATCGGACGGAGGCGGCAGCGTTGCTGTTGACGGGGGAGACCTGGCTGAAGGTGCCGGAGAGCGTGAAGATGACGCTGCACGGGGGGCTGCAGCGCGGCGTTATGGCGAAGGATTTGATCCTGCATGTCATCGGGGACGTGTCGGCGTCGGGCTGCTCCTATAAGACGGTGGAGTTCCATGGCGACGTGGCCTCGCTGAGTATCCCGGACCGGTTTACCATGGCCAACATGGGCGTGGAGATGGACAGCAAGGGCGCCGTGTTTCCCTGCGACGCCGTCACGGAGTCGTATCTCGCGGAGCACGGCGTGGCCCGGGATGCCTATGAGCCAGTATGGGCGGATGATGATGCCAGCTACGCCTACGAGCGGGATTACGAGATGGATACCGTGGTGCCCATGGTTGCCGCGCCGCATCGCGTGGACAATGTGAAGCCCGTGTCTGAGCTGGCTGGGCTGGAGATACATCAGTGTTTCCTGGGCACCTGCACCAACGGTCGCTATGAGGACCTGCGGGCTGCGGCGAACCTGCTGGAGGGCGAAGTAATCGCGAACAACGTCCGGCTGGTCGTCGCCGCTGCATCGCGCGCGGAGCTGGGGAAGGCCATCCATGATGGCACGATTGACATTCTCAATGAGGCAGGGGCGATGATGCTGCCGCCTGGGTGTGGTCCCTGCCTTGGAGCGCATCAGGGCGTACTGGCTCCCGGGGAGCGGTGCCTGTCGACGGCGAACCGGAACTTCAAGGGACGGATGGGCTGCAAGGACGCCGAGATCTATCTCGCCAGCCCGTTGACCGTGGCTGCCTCAGCAATCAAGGGAGCGATTACTGACCCGCGGGAGGTGATGACATGACGATCTGGCGGTATGGTGACGACGTCAACACGGATCAGTTGTTCCCGGGTAAGTATACCTATACCTGTAGCACCCCGGAGGAAATCAAGCCGCATTTGTTGGAGGATTTAGACCCGGACTTCGCCGACGGCGTCGAGGAATGCGATATCATCCTGGCTGGCCATAATTTTGGCTGTGGCAGCAGCCGGGAGCAGCCCGTGGTGGGATTAAAGGCCGTGGGCATCAGAGCCATCGTGGCGAAGAGCTTCGCCCGTATCTTTTACCGGGCGGGACTCAATCAGGGGCTCATCCTGGTGGAGTGCCCGGCAGCCGTCGAGGCATATGAACCAGGGGACGATGTACACGTCGACGTGAAAAAAGGCGTGGTCTCCGTAGCTGGCGAGTCGTATGGCTTTCCGCCGCTGCCGGATCGCATCCTGGCGATTCGTGAGGCAGGTGGACTGCTGCCCTACACGCGTCAGTTGCTGAAAGAGGAAAAGAAACCCTAATCTTTTCCTTTTTTATTTTCACCGGTTTCATGCTGGATGGTGGTTTACTCATCTAGGGCTAGTACATACCAGTCATCAGTTTCCATTGCTTTTTCGAGGCGTTCCTCGGCGAGGCGTGGCCGGTGGAATCCGGATACAAACCGCGGCAGACCGTAATAATCTGTCATGCGGGGAGAAATAGGAAAATCTTCCCATATCCATTCATTCGGCAAATCGGGATAGACGGCTTCAAGGCCTTTCGCCCAGGCGACGAAACCCCACCCGGCGACCTGTTCCACGATTTCAGGAGAAGCATCCTGGACGAGTACGAGTGCCTCAAGGATAAGGTCGAGATCCCATATTTCCAGATGTGGCATCGTCCCGAGATGAGATTCAGTTTCCCGGTACTGCGTATGCTCCTCGATACAGCTGAGAATCGTCCGTGTCGTGGGCTCTATTAGTACCTCCAGCCAGGGATAGCTTCTGAGTCCCACGGTAGCAAGAAAGCGCCGGACCTTCGGGGGAACGGCGTCAAGTCGGGGGTTGTACTGTCCTGGCTCAAATGTACTCTCCAGTTCTCTACATTTCTCTGCCAGCGAAGGTGTGTGTTTCACATGATATGCAAGGGCATAGACGTGTTTGCAGGGAAACATCTCATCCGGGCAACTGCACGAGGAGGTATGGACCGGGGTGAGGGCTATCTCGACGTCGTAAGTCCGGGTGCCCCGCACTTTGGCCCTGATGTATCTGCTGTCGACTGTGACATCCGCCACGTGTCCTTCATCGAAATACGTTTTGCCTCTTTCAGCCCGTCCGCCTCGCCGGGTCGTGAGATCCAGCAGCCATTTTGTCTGAGACATCGACATCCTCCTTCACTTCAACGGTTGATACTGTTCGGGTGGTATGCCGACCTCGCGCACTATCGCAATTTCATCATCCAGCGAATCGGTTTCCTCGACCTCCAGCAGCTCGGTGACAAAACGCCATTCGTCTCCGTAATCGAAGAGATAGAGCATCTTCTTTCCCTTCCGGTCGTACACGTCCTCGACCTTCGTTTCCTCCACACTGTCGTATTTGCTGTCCATGCCCATATCGGTAAAGAGCTCGTATCCCTCCTCCGCTGCCGTATACCGAGGGGCATCATAGAACCCGAAAGGATGATCAAAATGAAAGCCGACACTGTCCATTATCGCCTCAGCGAAGCTGTACAGCGTGGTGTCCCCTGGCATCCTGAACGTCCGCGAAACCACTCCTTCAACCCTCCCGAATGAGTCGGCCATGGTAACTTTCACGAGCAGTATATTCTGGGCCATAAAGAATAAATGGTTTGCGTTGCTAAATATCTTTACCCAGTCCAGCAGATCGTTGGTTTCTTGCCCTTGAAGCTACTTGTCGGAGTAGAGTTCGCCGGCGTGTCCCCAGTTGGAGGGCTCGATCTCGCGGATGATGACGTAGACGGAGCTTGGATCCTTGCCCGCGACATCCTGGAGCGTCCTGGTGAACCGGCGGGTTATCTCGGCTTTCTGCTGATGGGAGAGCTTGCCCATGGTCTTGAGTTCGACGACTGGCATAGTAGAGCAATCACGGAGCCATATTCAAAGTTTGCTCCCTCAGGGCTCGTAGCCGTAGGCGTCGAAGACGGAGCGCCACCGCTGGTAGACGTGCTCCCTGGTCTCCAGGCTGAGCTGGTAGGCGTCCGGAGTGAAGTCGAACTGCTGGTCGATGTATGCCTGAAAGTGTGGCGCTGCTGTATCGAAGCCGGAGAGATTGAGCGCCTGGTAGATATGGCGGGTGACGTCGAGCGGTGACGTGATGAAGTCCTGGTAGGCGACCTCGACGAGCTGCCCGTTGGGAATCAACGTGCGGTCGTGGAGGTACCGGGTGAACAAGCGCTGGTAGAAGTCGAGCATGTGCTGGATGAGCTCCTCCTCCAGGGGTGGATTCTGCAGGCAGTAGAGCGGGACGGCGATGCGGAGGAACTTGCGCATGGAGGCGTAGACCTCGTAGGGATGCCGGTGTATGTGGATGAACCGTGCCTCGGGATACATGTCCAGGAGGAGGGGAATGTGGACGGTGTTATCCTGGTTTTTGAGTACCAGGCGTCTGCCGCCAGTGGCCAGCGTAATCTTCTGCAGGAGATAGTGGTACGTGTGGCGCCATTCCCGCTGCACCTGCGGGGATTGCTCGTCGATGAAGACGCCATCGTAGTAGGCGCTCATGCGGCGGGGGAAGCACCAGCCGTGGTAAAATGAATACGGGGTGTAGGCCCCGACGGCGTACTGGTCCTCCTGCGGGAGATCGGCGCCCATGTCGACGTCGTCCATGGGCCGTTTCTTGGGGATGCTGCTGTCGACGAGGGGCTTGAACTGGCGTTCCCACATGAGGAAGAGGCCGGGGATGTAGGCCTGGAAGGTGGTGAACCATGCCAGCCGTGGATCCTGCGACATGACGTTGTGTAGATAGGTGGTCCCGCTGCGCCAGTGCCCGATGATGAAGACAGGGTCATGCTGTATCTTGGTGGCCTGGATGGCCGTGTGGTATCTGACGTGCTCGGCGGCGCGGAAGGGCGCCATGATGCTGCAGAGGAGCAGCGTGTACAAAAAACGGGGCAGGTAGCGCCATCCGATGCGGCAGCGGTTCTGGGCGAGGAGCCGGAGCAGGTTGAGGAGATTGCTGCCGGCCAGTGGCTCCTTGGTGAACTCGAGTAGCTGAGCGCTGCGCCCATACGTCGTGTCCCTCACCCGGCTGGAACCCGTCGGTTGTTATATATTTTGTGCGCGCTGCCGGTGTATATCCTTGAGGTCGCCGATGGTGGC
>JBNGDQ010000061.1:0-8075 GCA_049975285.1 Thermoplasmatota archaeon | reverse complement strand
ATGGGGATAGCCATATATAAATGTGATTGTATTTTTTTGTCAAATCACTAGTCCATCCTTGCTTGCTGATCGGCTTGATGTCTCCCGTCGGACAGTGTACAATGACCTTGATCACATTCGAGAGGATATCCTTTCTGATGAAGAACTAGAGACAGAGGAATTTGTTGTGGAGGTGCTGATTCGTAACCGGGCGGTTAACCGTCGCTTATGGGACATAGTTAACAGGGAGGAGACGCCAGATAACATTCGGCTAGGGCCCTAAAAAGCATCCGTAAAAACACTCAGGATATGGCTCGGATTCTTGGAGACCTTGGAATCATTGAGAAGCAGGCAGAGAAACTACGTGTATCTCTAGAAGAGGATTACGTGCATCCATTGACAATAGCTTTCCAGGAAATGCGACAGAAGAATGAGGTGGAGGAAAAGCAATCGGATGAGGACACTGTTTTGCAGGCCTCTGGGGCGGCTTGGTAACAATGTATAAAGATTGCGTGCCAGTGTATTATAGTCAGCACAAGTAAATGAATGTAATAGTGCACCTCGCCTTGGTAGCGTAAACCATTCATTGCGTAGTATTACCCATTTGTTATTGGTCAGATTGGGTCATCCTATCTGTTTCTCTATTGCTCTGGTTCTATCTCTCTATTTTTTCTATTTCAATTTATGGTAGCGCTTGCGGATTAGAAAAAAGATCTTCGCTGGGATTTTCTTTGGGATTAGGGGAAAATCGCATTATGCTCTGAATGCGTTCCCTGACTGCCGTGTCCACGGCTTATCCTGCAAAATAATAGTAAGTTTTAAATATGTCCGGTGCTATACATTGATAGCAAAAAGTTAGCAAGTAGGAACGGACAAAAAATAAGAAGATATATAAAAACCCCAAGAATGGAGGTGCAAAGATGAAATCTATCCAAAAATATGGAAAAAAAATCTGTGAGAATGAGGGTGTCTCCGAGATCATCGGCACCGTCCTCCTGCTCGCCATCGCGGTCATCATTTTCTCATCCCTGATCGTGTATGTGCTCTCAATGGACGCCGCACCGTCGGCACCCGACGTGCACATGGTCGGATCCATGGAGTCAACCAACACGGCAATATTAGAAAATAGGGGTGGAGACTCTATCCCACTGGAAGACCTCAAGGTCATCGTGTGGAAGGGCAACGAAGAGAGCTGGACATATGAGGGACAATCATTGCAGGAAATATTTTATGACCTCAATCAGAATGGTTACTGGGACGTCGGAGACTACGTCCGCATCAACACTGACGGGTGTACTGGATGGGAGATATCCGCTGCCATCATCGACAAACCAAGCAACGCCATCATCATGTCCGGCACTCTGAACTTTGGCGTCTCCGAATACCTCTTCACCAACAACACTGAAATAGCGACTGCTGCCGACTTCAGCTGGTCACCAGCCCCTGTTGCAGTAAACAATCCAGTCGCATTCACCGACGAATCCATAAACCGAGGCTCCATCCTCTCCTGGAACTGGACCTTTGACAGCGTAGGATACTCCAACATACAGGATCCCTCCTTTACGTTCTCCACCATGGGTACCAAATCTGTGACGCTCAACGTCACATATCCCACTTCATTGATGCCAGCCGGGGTCAGAAACTGGGACACCGTCACCTACCCGGTCATCGTTACCGACATACCCAGCATCACGGACAACAGCCCCGCAACCGCCTACACTGGCGATCCATACACGTTTTCCTTTGACATCAGCGACAGCGACGGCATCGAAACCGCCACGCTGGAATACTGGTTCACGGGAGGCTCACGCCACACCGTGACCAAACAATACGGCGGAACCAACGGAACCTGGGAGAACACCACTACTGTTCCCCTAAAAAGCCTGGCATCACTCAATTACATCATAACAGCCACTGACACGCTGGGCTTCGAGTATAGCCTTCCGCAGCGCACCGTGCCCGTCGTGGACAATGACCCGCCGGAGATAGAAGATATCTCGCCCTCAAATGGCACCACGGGTGACCCGTACACCTTCTCCGTCAACGTCACCGACAACATCGATGCCGCCAGTGGCCTGACCGTCTACGTTGACTGGTCTCATGGCTCCCTAAGCGGCAACGACACCATGAGCCATGTAGGTGGCGACACGTTCGAGCGAACCATTACGCTGGACCTGAACTCGACAGCCGACATGACATATACATTCTATGCAGTCGACACCGCCGGCAACGGTAATACCACTGTCTTGGCTTCGGTGACCGTGGCCGACAACGACCCGCCGAACATCACGGATTGCAGTGATGCCTGGGCGTTCTGGGATAATTACTTTACGTTCAATGCCTCCGTCATCGACAACATCGCCGTAGCCAACGTCTATCTTGAATGGTGGATAGACGACGGCAGCCACACCAACGTCTCCATGACCCACGTGGCGGGCAGCTACTACAACCACAGCGAAATGATGCCCATAGATGGAACCGCGCTGTACTACATCTTCGCTGCCGTGGATACCTCCGGCAATTGGAACGACTATTATGAATTTAACCGTACACTGTACTCGGGCCACGTCCACAACCTGATGCAGGGTACCTGGTACGACCAGATATATGAGGCAACAGAAATAGCCGATCCCGACGACGAAATCCGCGTCTATCCTGGTACCTACGACACCCATGGTTCAGGCAATGAAGAGATATTGATAGACGACGACGGCGTGGTGCTCACGGGACGAAGCTCCCCGGACACCGTCCTGCTCGTCAGCCAGCAGGATGGCATCACCGTCACCGCTGACAACGTCGTCATCAAGAACCTCACCATGATTCAAAACAACAATGCGGCGGGAACAGCCAACTCATTCAAGAAAGGCATCTACCTGGACGGGGCCAGCAACGTGACCATCGAAAACGTTAACATATCCGGTGCCGGGCAGAGTGCCATCTACATCGTGAATAGCCGCAATGTGGTTATACGGAACTGTACACTGTACAAAAACCGACAGAGCGGTCTGTACATCGGCAGTGATTCCAGCAACGTATACATAGAGAACAGTGACCTGTTTGAAAACGATGACAACGGTGTCCACATCGAAGGATCAGACTTCAACACCTTGTCACAAAACGCTATCCACAACAACACCAACGGCGTCTACATCTACCGAGCACTGGATAATAACGTGACCGGCAACGATATCTACGGGAACGATGCCGGCGTGGTTCTTGAGGGAGCCAACCAGGAAAGCACTACCTCAAACGACATCAACAACAACATCATCTATGATAACCATAAAGGCGTCAGTTTCACTGAATATGCCTCCAACAATACAATAATATACAACACCATCCACAACAACAGCCAATACGGCATCGAGATTCCGTTCCAGTCAAACAAGGAAAACAACCACAACGTCATCCACCACAACAATTTCATGGATAACCTGTATGGCAATGCATACGATGAATGTAACAACGACTGGGATGACGGCATCGAGGGCAACTACTGGGATGACTGGTCGTCAAACGGTGGCTATCCGACCACATATTACATACAAGGAGGCAGTAACGAGGATCTTCATCCCCTTAACAATCCAGTATAACTATGGGAAACTGCAGTCATCTCGAAAAACACCTTACAATACTGGTGAGCATAGCCCTTCTCTCAGTAGCTCTTTTCCCGCTCGTCACGCTGTATGGTACCGCAGCCACGCTCTACGTCGGAGATGGCAGTGCCTATTCATCCATCCAGGCGGCCATTAATGACGCCGCCGCTGGTGACACCATCTACGTACATGACGGTGTCTACGCTGAAAACATCGTGATAGACAAGTCCCTTACCCTGATAGGGGAAAGCCGGAATAATACCATTATCTCTGGAGGCGGCACTGGCGATACCATCCATATAACGGTGGACTCCGTGGACATCCAGTCTCTCTGCGTTGAACAAAGTGGCAGCAATACCGGCGATGCCGGCATTGACCTTGACCGGGTCTACCGCTGCACGATATCCAACGTATGCCTGCGGAATAACCATCATGGCATCTACATGCTCTACGGCGGCAACAATTCCGTGGAATACTGTGAAATGTTCCAGAATCGCTGGGGGATATACATGTACGGCTGCTCCGGTATGACCATCTCAGAGAACGACATCCTTCACAACTACCGCCAGGGTATATACATGCGGATTTGTACTGATAACGACATCCTCGTCAACACGGTGACCAACAACATCGATAGCAACGTGTACCTCCGGGCCTCTGATAGCAACCAGATACGGGGGAACAACATCTCCTCCTCCGAGTATGGCATCTACCTGCTCACCGCCCACGAGAACGTGATCTCCAGCAACTTTGTCACCGACAACGACATCGGCATCCAGATAGAGGGTGGCGACAACAACATCGTACACCGCAATAACTTCATCTATAACGCCCTGTTCAATGCCAAGGACAGCTCAACCACGAATAACTGGGACTATGAAGCACACGGCAACTTCTGGGATGACTACGACGGTAGCGACTCGAATGGCGACGGCATCGGAGATACCCCCTACGACGTCCCTGGAGGCGGTGCAAATCAGGATCAATATCCCTTGATGAATGCCACCATTACTGATACCGTGCCGCCCGTCATTGAATCCGTTACCGCGTTTCCCTCTCCGCAGGAGTTGAACGGGCATACCAACATCTCCTGTATCGTCACCGACAACCTGAAAGTGGGAGACGTCAGAGTCAACGTGACCTATCCCGATGGTTCATCCTCAGTCCTCGTATTGAAAGAGTATTTTGGAGACCGCTACTATATCGAGGTCAACTGTACGTCCTACGGCCAGTATAATTATACGGTAACTGCGAATGACGTCTTCAACAATACCAACAGTTCAGCTCTCTATAATTTTACCGTCTCCCTGCTCCCGGAGCCACCCACTATTACAGATATAACTGATGCCCCGGACCCCCAGGAATACCCCCAGCGGGTCACTATCTCCTGCAATGCCACCGACAACGCCGCCATGGGCACCGTACAAGCCGTCGTATCCCGGGAGGGCTCCCCGATCGGCAACTACACCATGAACGGGGAAAACATTGATGACAAATACAATGGGCTCTACCGGTATTATTTCACGCCGCCCTCAATGGGCGAATACACCTACCATATATGGGCGGAAGACGTCAATCATAACAGCGTCCAATCCACCTCGCGTTCATTTACCGTTGAAGACACCACGCCCCCCGGCATCGCAAACATCTCCGCTCAGCCGCCGTTGCAGGACCTCGGCAACGCCGTCAACGTCTCCTGCCAGGTGACCGACAACCACCAGGTCAGCGAGGCATGGCTCCACGTCACATATCCCGATGACAGCACCACGAATACCAGCATGACGGCAGATGACGGCATCTTCTCCCTCAACCAGACCTACACCATGGGCGGTACCTACCAGTACACGATAACAGCCCTGGATGCCAGCGGGAACAGCAACACCTCGACCCCTCAGAGCTTCATCATCACGGCCTTCCCTTCTGTCTCCTTCACCTATGATCCTTCAGTGCCGACCGACTGGGACGTCGTATCATTCACTTCTACCAGCACGGATGCCGACGGCAGCATCGTCAACCACAGCTGGACGATACGGAAAAAAAGTACTGGAAGCCTGATATTGACCTCCTATCAGAGTGCCTTCGACCACAACTTTACGGACAACGGCGAGTATCTCGTAACGCTCACCGTGACCGATGACCAGGGAGCCACAAATACGACCACGGAGACCGTCACCATCCACAATATTCCCCCGGTCGCTGATTTTTCCTTTTCGCCGACCACTGCCACGGTGGGGGAACCTGTTTCCTTTTATGCGAATCCCACGGACAAAGACGGCACCATTACCTATCTCGCCTGGGCCTTCGGCGACGGGCACGTTTTCGAGGGCAATCCCTCAGAGGCAGCGAACACCACGCACGTCTACCATCAGAATGGTCTGTTAAACGTGACGCTCAACGTCACCGACAACGACTACGACAGCGACGAGATCACCCGGCAGATAACCGTCATCGACATCAAGCCCCCCTCCATCGACAACGTCTCCGGTTATCCCAATCCCCAGGAAGTCAGGGGCAGGGTTAACATTACATGTCATATCACTGACGATGTAGCAGTAGATGCTGCACAGATAAATGTGACTGGCATCGACCCATACAACGATCACATAACAAAGACGGCAGCCATGCACAGCAACGACAATGGAACAACGTGGTGGTATGAAGCACCATACAATACCACTGGGACTGGGTATCATGATACCGGCAATTACTCGGCTACTATACGGGCGGTCGACCCCAGTGGTAACAGCAACACGAGTTCGCCATATGTATTCACTATCTTCCAACCGGCCATGCCTCCCGAGGTACATGCTGTATGGGATACACCTGCCGACAAACAATACGGTTTTCCCGTAAATATATCCTGTAATGCCAGTGACAACGTCGCTTTGGTAGCGGTCGGCGTTAACGTCACGTACCCAGATGATGGCAGTATCAACGTCAGCATGAATCCTTTCAGTGTAGATGAGGATAATAACGGCATATACTTTTACAATCAGACATATCCCATGCTCGGTAATTACAGCTACCAGGTGTGGGCCATCGATATAAACGATAACCTCAATATCTCATCAGGTCACACGTTCTCCATCGTGGATACGATGCCCCCGCAGCTCGACAATCTCTCCATTATGCCGGCAGTCCAGGAGCGAAATGGAACCGTCAACATCTCCAGCCGGATCTCTGATAATCTCGCGATGCAGAACGTCTCGATACGCGTCGTCCACGCCAACGAAACCATTGCCTATAAGCAGATGAACGTCTCATCACTCTACTATCTCCAGCGGAACTACAGCCAGCCAGGCGTCTACACCGTCATCATCCACGCCAACGACACGCTGGGGAACACGGCTCGATACAATGACTCCTTCGCCATCACCACCTTTCCCATCGCTAATTTCTCCTATACACCTAGCCAGCCAGTGACCCATGAAACCGTCAATTTCACCGACGATAGCAGCGACCCAGACGGCAGCATCGAGGCCTGGCACTGGGACTTTGGAGACGGCAACACGAGCAGCCAGCAGCATCCCAGCCATAGCTACACGGCAGATGGTAGCTATACCGTCACGTTGACCGTGACCGACAACCACGGCGCCACTGCCTCCAACACCAGGCAGGCAGAAGTGCAGAACGTGCCACCGACAGCCGCCTTTACCTACACGCCGGAGCAGCCCACCGACATCGAAGCCGTCAGGTTCAATGCATCCTCCTCAAACGACTCGGATGGCATCATCACCACGTATGAATGGAATTTCGGTGACGGCACCACTGGCAGCGGTATGACTCCGTCACATCAGTATGCCAACAACAGTGTTTATGAAGTCACCTTGACGGTCACCGACGACAACGGAGCCACGGACACCGCCAGCCACAATATCACCATCTACAACGTGCCACCGGTACCCGACTTCGTATACAACATAAACAGCCTCTACATCGGCGTGGCCAACAACGGCTCCTATGATCCTGATGGTGACATAGTCAACTGGACCTGGCGGTTCGGCGATGGCACTGTCAAGTACGGCAATACCACGAAGACACATCAATACAGCCAGGCTGGCAGCTATATGGTGTCTCTGACCGTCACCGACGATGACGGTGACAGCAATACCACATCGAAACGTATATCAGTCGGCGTCTTCCTGGCAGCCAATTTTACCTATGGAGCCGACCCTGCATCGAGTGAGCCGCTTCCCTTCTATGATAATTCATCCCATCCAGAGACGTGGCACTGGGATTTCGGGGACGGCACCACGAGCACCGAAACAAACCCCACCCATATATATTCGATAGGCAACTATTACAACGTGACTCTCACCGTCACCAACGGCAGCGAAAACGACAGCATGACCCAGACCATCCCCGTCGATACCACCATCCATATCGTCAAAAACACGGACAACGTGGTCAACTATATACCCTGGCTCGGCGACGACATCACTGCCTCCACGCTGGCCGGGCAGATTGGGAGTGATGTCATGCCGGAGGGGAGTGTGGTGA
>JBNGDQ010000060.1:5812-8207 GCA_049975285.1 Thermoplasmatota archaeon | reverse complement strand
GTTTTAATGTAAATAATATTTGCAATATTTTTAACATATTATTATTTTTTTACATTTTTTTTATTATATGACAAAAAACTTTTTATATGAGATGTCGTATTCGCCGACCAGATGAACCTTACACGCAAAATATTGAAGGAACATCTTGTAGAGGGAGAATTGAATAAAGGCGCAGACATCGCCATAACAATTGACCAGACGCTGACCCAGGACGCAACGGGCACCATGGCCTACCTCGAATTCGAGGCCATGGGTGTCGACCGCGTCCAGACCAAGCGAAGCGTCAGCTACGTCGACCACAACACACTGCAGACGGACTTCCGCAACGCCGACGACCACCGGTACCTGCAATCCATCGCGCAGCGCTACGGCCTCTATTTCTCGCGGCCGGGCAACGGCATCTGCCACCAGCTTCACCTCGAGCGATTCGCGCAGCCCGGGAAGACCCTGCTGGGCAGCGACAGCCACACGCCCACGGCGGGCGGCGTCGGCTCGCTGGCCATCGGCGCCGGCGGACTCAACGTGGCGGCGGCCATGGCAGGGGAACCATTCACGTTGAAATGCCCCGAGGTCGTGGGTGTCAGGCTGACCGGCGAGCTGCCCGACTGGGTGGCCGCCAAGGACGTCATCCTCGAGCTCCTCCGGCACGTCGACGTTAAAGGTGGCGTCGGCAAGGTCTATGAGTACTTTGGTCCCGGCGTCAAAACCCTGAGCGTTCCCGAGCGGGCGACCATCACCAACATGGGCACCGAGACCGGTGCAACAACGAGTATTTTCCCCAGCGATGACGTCACGCGACAATGGTTCAAGGCGCAGGACCGCCTCGACGAATGGCAGCCACTACAGGCGGACGACGATGCAGACTACGACGACGTCATCGAAATCAACCTCAGCGACATCGAGCCGCTCATCGCTCTGCCCCACAGCCCCGGCAACGTCAAGCCGGTCCGGGAGGTTGAGGGCATGGAGGTGCAGCAGGTCGCCATCGGTTCGTGTACCAATTCGTCGCTCCAGGACATGAAGATGGCAGCCCAGATACTCAAGGGCAAAACCGTTGCCCCCAACCTGGCACTACTCGTCAACCCTGGCTCCCGGCAGGTCGTCGAGCATCTGGTGCAGAGCGGTGAATACAACTATCTCGTCGACGCCGGCGCACGCATCATCGAGAATGCCTGCGGCCCCTGCATCGGTATGGGTGGCGCCCCGCCGAGTGCATCAGCGACAGTGCGAACATACAACCGGAACTTTGAGGGCAGAAGCGGCACCGCCGACGCAAAGATATTCCTGGTCAGCCCTGAGGTAGCGGCCGCGACCGCCATCAAAGGCGAGCTGACCGACCCCCGCAGCATGGGGGAGCAGCCGTCCATCGAGATGCCCGACCATTTTATTATCAATGACAACCTCATCATTCCGCCGCTGCCGCCCGAAGAAGCATCACATATTGAAGTGCAGCGCGGCCCCAACATTCAGCCGCTGCCTGATTTCCCGCCGCTGCCGGAGACGATGGAGGGCGACGTGCTCATCAAGGTAGGTGACAACATCACCACCGACCACATCATGCCGGCCGGCGCCAAGATCCTGCCGCTCCGGAGCAACATACCCGAGATATCAAAGTACGTCTTCTCGGGCGTGGACCCCAAGTTCTACGAGCGGGCGATGGCCAAAGAAGGCGGTTTCATCATCGGAGGCGAAAACTACGGGCAGGGCTCCAGCCGCGAGCATGCTGCCATCGCTCCAAAGTACCTCGGTGTCAAGGCCGCCATTGCGAAGTCGTTCGCTCGCATCCACCGGGCCAACCTCGTCAACTTCGGCATCGTGCCCCTCACGTTTTCCGACCCGGGAGACTACGAACGCATCGATCATGGCGACGAGCTGGAGCTGCACATTGGCCGATTCAACGAGGATATCAGGCTGAAAAACCACAGCAAGGACGAGGCATACGAGTTGCAACACGACTTCGGCCAGGAGGAAAAAGACGTCATACTTACCGGCGGCCTGCTTCCCTGGATAAAGCACAAAAAAGAATGAGGTACCACTATGACTGAAATAAAAAGAGAGGTCACGGTCGGCACAGACAACAAGGAAGACGTCGTGCTCACCCTGTCACCTGTGCAGGAAGGCAGCGGCATCTCCATCGAGGTGTCGGGCAAAGGCGCCCGGCAGTTCGGCGACGAAATAAAGGCAGCCGTGCGAGCTGCTCTCCAGGATATGAACGTCAGCGATGCAGCCGTCCAGGTGCAGGACAACTGGGCCTACGACTTCACCGTCCGGGCTCGAATAAAGGCAGCCGTATTAAAGGCGCGGGAGGACTAAATATGGCATACAGGATGCGGCGCAGCCGTATATACGTGCCGGGCAATACGCCCCGGATGCTCTCCACATGTGCGCTGTTCGG
>JBNGDQ010000060.1:0-5712 GCA_049975285.1 Thermoplasmatota archaeon | reverse complement strand
TGCTCGACGAAATCGAGGCAGAGCGCAACCTCGACACAACGACGACCATCGTGCCCCTCATAGAGAGCGCCAAGGGCATCATGCACGCCTACGACATCGCGCTCGCCAGCGACCGTATCGTCGCCCTGTCATTCGGCGGCGAGGACTACACCCGCGACGTCGGCGGCGAAAAAACCAGCACCGAGGAAGAGCTGGCATGGCCCCGACAGCGGCTCATCGCGGCTGCGAAGGCAGCCGGCAAGCAGGCGCTCGACACCGTCTACTCCGACGTCCAGGACCTCGAGGGGCTCCATAGGCAGGCCGTCAAGATGCGCCAGCTCGGCTTCGACGGTAAGGCCGCCATCCATCCCAACCAGGTTGATGTCATCCACCGTGCGTTCAATCCCACGCAGCAAGAGATAGAGCATGCCCTTGCAGTCATGGAGGCCATCCAGGACGCGAGGGCCAGGGGAAGCGGCGTCGCCTCCCTGGGACGAAAAATGATTGACAAGCCCGTCGTTGAGCGGGCGCAGCGCGTCCTCATGATAGCGCGACTCAGTGGCCTGATAGACGAACAAAAGATCCCCGACATTGTCGAGGGGGTATAAACAATGCCACAAAACGCAGTTGGACGAGACATTCCCGAAAAGGTGGGCGGTCAAACGCTCCAGCCCTTCAGGGGTGCATTCGCGTATACGCCATCCGGCCGCAAGGCAGCGCCACAGCTCGGCTACGTTGCCTCGCCCGAGCGAAGGAACAAGTCCGTCCAGGGTATCAAAAAGGCGATGCAGCAGGTTGACCTCAGCGACGGGATGACCATCTCGTTCCATCATCACTTCCGTGACGGCGACCGGGTCATGAACATGGTGCTCCAGGCCGCTCATGAACTCGGGCTAAAAAACCTGACGCTGGCACCGTCGTCGACGTTTCCCTGCCAGGAGGACATGCTCCTAAAGAGCATCCAGGATGGCACCGTCGGCTACATCGAGGGCGGCTCCTACCGCGGCAAAATCGGCGAGGCAGTCTCAGGCGGTGCATTCAACGAGCCCGTCCGGGTGCGAAGCCACGGCGGCCGCGCCCGGGCTGTCACCGCCGGCGACATCCACGTCGATGTGGCATTCATCGGTGCCCCGGCATCCGACTACGCAGGCAACTGCACCGGTCGCTTCGGGCGCAACGCCTGCGGGTGCATCCAGTACAGCGTGCCCGACGCCCTGTACGGGGAAAAAGCGGTCGCGGTGACCGACACGCTCGTCGAGTATCCCTGCATGCCCGCGGAGATCAGCGAGCAGCACATTGATGCCGTTGCGGTCGTCGACCAGATAGGCGACCCGGAGCACATCGTGAGCGGCACGCTGCGCATCACGCGCTCTCCCACCCGGCTCAAGATTGCACGGGACGCGGTCCATCTTGCCCATGCAGCGGGCGCCATCTACGACGGTTCGTCGTTCCAGGCGGGCGCCGGCGGCATCTCACTCGCGTTCACCAAGTTCCTGGGAGAGCTGCTTGAACGGGAGGGCTACGTTGCCTCGTGGGCCATGGGCGGCACCACGGAATACATCGTCGACATCCTGCACAAACAGCGCGTCAAAAAGCTGCTGACCGGGCAGGCGTTCGACCCCGCCGCGATACAGTCATTGCAGGAGGACGACAACCATCACATCGTGGGTATCGATCACTACAGCAATTTGCACGGCAAGGGCTGCCTGGTCAACAATCTGGACGTGGTGGTGCTCGGCGCCACCGAGATCGACACGAGCTTCAACGTCAACACCGTCACCTTCTCCAACGGCGTCCTCGCCCAGCCCATCGGCGGCCATCAGGATACCGCTGCCGGTGCAGCCTTGACAATCATCACGGCACCGCTGATGCGCGGTCGCCTGCCCATCGTCGTCGACGATGTCACCACGGTGACCACGCCCGGCGAGACCATCGATGCGCTGGTGACGGAGTACGGCATCGCTGTCAACCCGGCGCGGGACGACCTGCATGACACACTCGCTGGAACGGACCTTAACCTGGTTGACATCGAGGATCTCAAAAACCTGGCCTACAGCCGCGCCGGCATCACCAGGCAGAAGGAGCCCGACTGGGCCGACGACCTGGCGGCGCTGGTGGAATACCGGGACGGCACCATCATCGACGTGGTGCCCCAAATCAATAATCTCACCACAGGGTGAAAAACAATGTATGAAAAAGATATAGAAAAAGCACGAGAGCACTTCGGCACCATCGTCGAAGAGCAAATAGAGCGACTGCAGCGCCTCCGCAGTGAGGAGGACTGGATAGACTATGGGCAGCTCACGCCCATCAAAATCGGCATCGTGGGCGGCGACGGCATCGGCCCCTACATCTGCAGGGAGGCTGAGCGTGTCCTCCGCTTCCTGCTGCAGGACGAAGTCGAACAGGGCAAAGTCGCGTTCAAGAACATCGAGGGGCTCACCATCGAAAACCGCGCGGAAGCGATGCAGGCCATCCCCGACGACGTCATGGAAGAAATCAAGCAATGCCACGTCCTGCTCAAGGGACCGACGACGACGCCGAAAAAAGGCGACAAATGGCCGAACATCGAGAGCGCCAACGTGGTCATGCGCCGCGAGCTGGATCTCTTCGCCAACGTCCGGCCCGTCAAGGTGCCATCCGAGAACATCGACTGGGTGTTCTTTCGAGAGAACACGGAGGGCGCCTACACGCTGGGCCGCAAGGGCATCACCCTGGCGGACGACGACCTCGCGTTTGACTTCGCCGTGACCACGACGCCGGGGACGGAGCGCATCATCCGCCTGGCCTTCGAGCATGCAAAGAAAAACGACATCAACCGTGTCACCGTGGTCACCAAGGCCAACGTGGTCAAGACCACCGACGGCAAATTCCTCAGCATCGCCGAAGACATCGCCAAGGAATATCCAGGCATCGAATGGGACGACTGGTTCGTCGACATCATGGCCGCCAAGCTCATCGACCCCGCGCGGCGAAGCCAGTTCCGCGTCATCGTCATGCCCAACCTCTTCGGAGACATCCTCACCGACGAAGCGGCGCAGATACAGGGCGGCGTCGGCACCGCCGGCAGCGCCAACATCGGGAAACGATACGCGATGTTCGAGGCCATTCATGGCTCAGCGCCTCGGATGGTCGACGAGGGGCGAGCGCAGTACGCAGACCCGACGAGCATCATAAAGGCAGCATCGATGCTACTCGGCCACCTTGGCTACAAGGAAAAAGCCCGCAAGCTGGATATGGCACTCGATATCTGCAGCCAGTACGAGAAAAAACACGTGTGCACGGGCCGCTCCGACGGCGCCACCGGGGCAGAGTTCGCCGACTACGTCATGGAGACCATCCAGCGAGATGACCTGCAGGAAGCATGGCAGCGTTACCGATGACCCTGCTCTCCTTTTTCCCTCCTTTTTTCTCCGATAGTTTTTATACAAACGTCGCATTTCCAACCGTCGTGTTCACATGACCACGAAAGTTTCGCCGCATGATTTGAGGGAACACCTGGAGGCAGCGCTGACCGAACATGCAAACGTTCACCGCAACGCCGACCGCCGGCAGCTCATCGAGGATGCAGTCGACCACCGCGAGGCCATCATAAGCGAGAGCGGCGCCCTGGCAACCTGGACGCCGCCTGAGTCCACGGGCCGCAGCCCCCAGGACACCTGCATCGTCCGGCGACCGGCAAGCGAGGACACCATCGACTGGGACTCGCCGAACAACATCCCGCTCGACCCTGAATCCTTCGAGATGGCGCTCCATGATGCCCTCGAAACGCTGGGCCGGAAAAAACAGCTCTATGTCACCGACCGGGTCATCGGCGCCGAGCCATCCTGGGCGCTCCCCGTCATGACCGTCACGGATAGAGCGCTGACGGCGCTGTTCACCGACAATATGTTCCGTCCGCTTCTCGATGCCACGAGGGACAGCATCTTTGCCGATCAGCCGTTCGTGCTCATCGCGCTTCCCTACGACAAGCTGCCCCGCCAGCGCTACAAGGGGCGTCTGCGGACGCTCAAGGATGGTCGCACTTCGGACATGCTCGTCGCCATGGACATGGACAACCGCATCGGTCTCGTGTATGGCTCCGCGTACATGGGCTCCGTCAAAAAATTGATGTTCACCGTGATGAACTACCTGCTGCCTGGCGAGGGCATCCTGCCGCTGCACTGCTCCGCCAATGAGGGCAAAGCGGGCGACGCGGCGCTGCTGCTCGGGCTGTCCGGGACGGGCAAGACCACGCTGTCCGCTGATCCGTCGCGGGCGTTGCTCGGCGACGACGAGCATGGATGGAGCGACGACGGCATCGCCAACTTCGAGAATGGATGCTACGCGAAGATGATCGACATCGACCCGGACAAGGAACCCGAGATCTATGACGCGGTGATGCATCGGGATGACTACCGCCGGCATGGCTCCATCGTCGAAAACGCGATGGTGTACCCGGATGGCACGTTCGACTTCAGCGACGACCGGTTCACCAAGAACTCCCGGGCCTCCTATCCGCTTACTTATCTCTCAAATATCAAGGAGTCATCCACCTCTGGGCATCCCTCGACGATTCTGTTTTTGACGGCGGATGCCAACGGCGTGATGCCCCCGGTAGCGAAGCTCACCCGGCACCAGGCCATGCTCTGGTTCCTGATGGGGTACACCAGCAAGCTCGCCGGCACCGAGACCGGCATCGACGAACCCGTGTCGGTCTTCTCGCGTTTCTTCGGCGAACCATTCATGCCCCGCAACCCCGACGTCTACGCGGAGATGCTCGGCGACAAGATGGAGCGACACGGCACCAACGTCTATCTCGTCAACACCGGCTGGACCGGCGGACCCTACGGCGAGGGCCACCGCATCGATATCGACTACACGCGAAGCATGGTCAACGCCGCGCTCGACGGCACCCTGGAGGACGTCCCCTGCCGGAAGCATCCATACTTCAAGGTCATGGTGCCCGAGCGCTGCCCCGGCGTCCCCGACGAGCTGCTCTGGCCGAAGAACACCTGGGAGGACAAGCAAGCATATGACGAGCGCGCGGCAGCCATCGCCAGCGACTTCGTGGAGCATTTCAGCAGCGCCTATGGCGACAAAAACATCGCACCTGAAGTCGCCCAGGAATGCCCCGGGATGGAGTAGTAGCTAGCTTACCTCTATGCGTTCGCCGGTCACCATGTAATGTACTTTTTCGGCTATCTTGCAGGCATGGTCGGCGCAGCGCTCGATGTACCGGGCGACCATGATGTAATGGGCACACCGCGTGATGTACTTGGCATCCTCGACCATATATGAGATGCATTCACGGAAGATCGAGTAGCGCAGCGCATCGATGTCATCGTCGCGGTCCTCGAAGTCCGCGATGAGCTTTAGGTCCTCGGTTTTGAACGCCTGCAGTGCGTCCTCGACCATCCCGCATGCTTTCTCCGCTATGTAGGGGATGCTGACCAGCTTTGAGACGTGGTCGCCGTCGGCGAGCTGCTTCGCGACGTTGCTGATGTCCTTGCCGTAGCGGCCGATACGCGTCAGATAGGTTATCATCTTCAGGCAGCAGCCGATGGTCCGCATGTCTTTCGCCATGGGCTGATAGAGGGCGATGAGCCGCAATGCATCCTCTTCGATGGTTTCGTCCATCTCCGCCAGCCGGTATTTCCGCTCGTAGACGTCATCGGCCAGCTCGACATCCTGCTCCTTCAGGGAGACGACGCCGTCGTGGAGCATTTGCTCTGCCAGGTGCCCCATCTCGAG
>JBNGDQ010000059.1:0-8220 GCA_049975285.1 Thermoplasmatota archaeon | reverse complement strand
TATGGTCATGCGATCGGGAGCGAGGGCAACGAGAGCGACGCCACTGATTACGAGGTATGGTTCGATATCGGGTTCAATGACTATGACGGTGACGGGCTGACATATTGGGAAGAGGTCAACATCTACGGCACTGATCCCGAGCAGAGCAATGCCGGCGAGGATGCTGACGATGACGGCGTGCCCATCGAGTGGGAGGACCACTGGGGCTACGACCCGTTCGAAGCAGAGAATCATGACCGCCTTGACCCCGACCGGGACGGCCTGCAGAACACCGAGGAATACATGATGGAGCAGTGGCTGGCTGACCCATATCGGCAGGACATCTACCTGGAAAACGACTACGTGGCTCCCGGCCGCGGTGTCACTCCAGTGATGCCGACGGAATCATTGCAGATGCAGTATTCATCTTTTGCTGAGCACGACATCATGATGCTCGCCGACGACGGTATGATGGGCGGCAGCGACGAGATACCCTTCGACGATAAGCTTGACTGGGATGAACTCAGCGAGATTTATAATGAGTACTTCCTGCACGGCGACGAGGATAACCCCCGCAGAGGCGTCTTCCATTACGTCATCATCTGCCACGACATGGCCCGGGTATTTGGTAGAGGTGTGGCGGGCTGCAACTTTATGCGTGACTCGTTCCTGGTGGGTAGCGCCTACGTCCAGCGGTGGCGTCCCTGGGAGGAGGGCATGATCATCGGTCACGGCGGTACCTACATGCACGAGCTCGGTCACCAGCTGGGCCTGCCGCACCTGCGCACCTTTCCCTGGCAGACGGCCTACTGGCTCTCCGGGGCCTACGAGAGCTGCATGAACTACCGCTACAATTTCAAGATCGTGGACTACTCCGACGGCAGCGGCGGTGGCCCCTACGACCGTGATGAATGGAGCAGCCTGAATCTCGCCCGTGTCGACGGATAAATATCAGGTTACGAAAGAGTTATAATAGCATCGCCCATTCAGCGGATTGAATATGGTAAAAGAAGAACTGGGCAAGGTCAAAAAGGCGGAGGAGGAGGCGCTGGAACAGATTGACCAGGCCAGGGGCGAGGCCGACTGGATCGTCAAAAAAGCACAGGAGAAAGCGGAGCAGGAGGCCCGCGATCTCATTGCGGCAGCCCAGGAGGAAGCAGAGCACAAGGTGGAGCAGGCGAGACAGGAGGCCCAGCAGGAAGCCCAGGAGATAGAAGAAGCAGGCAGAAGAGAAGCTGAGCGCCTGCGTCAGGCTGCATCATCCCGGATAGCTGAAACCGCAGATATGGTGGTCGAACAGGTACTTGAATAGCATGCTTTTTCCCTCCATGATGAGCCAGGTCACCATTCTTACGCACCAGAATCAGAGTGCTGAGCTGGTGAACCAGTTACACCGGGCTGGTCTGATGGAGATATCCTGGGCCAAACTTGAAGACGTCGAGGAGGGGCGTATGCATCCCGAGGTGGATGCCTGTGCCTCCCGGGTGCTCAGACTCACCCGGATTATAGACATTCTCAAGCAGTACCGGAAGAGCACGTCGGGCATCCGGGCGATGTTACGGCCGTCGATACCCGATAAGCAATCCGTACCCTCCCGGACCATGGAGGAAAAAATAGCGGCGGCCGATGAACTCATAGAGGGCCTGGAATCCTTTGTTATCGATACAGAAGAACAAATCGAGGATATCGACAAACAGGTTGAAGAGATAGCAGAACGGCAGGCGAAACTAGAAAAACTGGCCGCGCTGGACGTCGACCTCTCCTGGCTCGGAGTATCCCGGTATCTGGTGGTGCAGGCCGGCGTGAGCTCCGACGTGGAAGCCCTGCAGGCGTCGCTGCCGGAGGACGTCGTCATGTTCTCCCGGCCAGTTGATAAGGAGGAATGGGCGGTCGTCCTTGTGGTGCATCGTGCAGATGAAGAGCAACTGCAGAAGGTCAAATATTTCGATGAAATCACGGTGACGGCGTCTGGCTCGCCGTTGCAGCTGCTGGAATCCCTGGAGCAGGAAAAGAAGGATTTACAGGAGCAGCGGGACCAGCTGGTGGACAGCCTCCGGGACATCTATCAGAACCGCGAGGCGGACATCCTGGCTATCCGGGAAGAAATCCAGCTGGAGAAAGAGGAAAAAGAGCTCCCGGAACGGTTTGGGCAGACCCGGTATACCACGCTCATTGAGGGATGGTGCCTGGCCAGTGAAACTGATCGATTGGAGCACCTGACCGAGGAGACCACGGATGGAGAGGCGCATTTTTCTGCCCGGACCATCCAGCGAGAGGAGGAGGGCCCGCCCATCCATCTCGAGACACCGTCCTGGGCTGGCTCCTTCCGGACGTTCCTGGAACTGTTCGCGCTGCCGAAATACAACGAGGTCAATCCCTCTATATTCCTGGGGATATCACTTATTTTGTTTTTTGCCATCATGCTCGGGGATGCAGGCTACGGCCTGGTCATCCTGATCCTGTCGGCTGTCGCCTACGTCAAGCTGGGGCCGTACAGCACCATGATAAAGGAATGGTCCTTCCTGGGCGTATGGCTGGGTATATCGACCACGGTGGCCGGCCTTCTGTTCAATGCCTTCTTCGGTGATTTTATCCCTCGCTTCATATATGGAGATCCCACTCAGATGCTCTACCACGCCACCATCCTGGGATATGATTTTCCCGTCGATGCGCTGCGGAAGCCGCTCATCATATTGGTGCTGGCGCTCATCATTGGCCTCATCCACCTCAACCTTGGATTCGTGGTGGCATTATATCAGAATTACAAGCGGGGTCACATGAAGAACATCCTGCTTGAGCAGATATCGTGGTTTCTGCTCCAGATAGGCGGGGGAGCCCTCCTCGGGAGTTCTCTGCTCAGCCTGTGGGAGCTCTCCACGCCCATGATGATTATATCCTCGATTTTTACGGTTATCGGCCTGCTGGCGCTGTTCATCGGTCAGGGCCCTATCGGCTTTTTCGATGTGACTGGCTTTGCCGGAGACTGGCTGTCCTATGCCCGCCTGCTGGCGCTGGGCTTGGCTACGGCTGGCATGGCGCTGGCGTTCAATATTGTAGCGGATTTGATGCCGCAGATTATTCCCTATGTGGGTATCGTGTTGCTTCCCGTTGTATTAGTGGTTGCCCACCTGGCAAATCTTGCCCTGCAGTCTCTGGGGGCAGCTATTCATGCTCTCCGTCTTCAGTACGTGGAGTTCTTCAATCGATTCTATGAGGGGGGCGGAAAGAAGTTCGAACCATTTCAAATAGAGAGAAAATATACGGAGGAACCAAAATGAAAAGGAAAATGCTAACCATAGGAATGGCCTTCTTGGCCTTGTTGATGGTGGCTGGGCCAGCATCGGCAGAAATGGAGCCCGGCGTGGCAGGTGAAACGCAGGCGACTATCATGACCGCGTGCATGATCGCCGTAGCGGTAGCGGGTATATCGTCCGCCATCGGTCTGGTCCTGGCGGGGAATTCAGCGGTTGCCGTGACGGCGGAGAAGCCGGAGTTGTTCGGTCGGACGCTGGTGCTCCAGGTGCTTCCCATGACCCAGGCAGTCTACGGTCTGCTGGCAGCTATTCTATTGATGATGGGCGCTGGTCTGCTGGGCGGCACTGCAGCCGTCGACCTGACCAACCCGTCGCTGGGTATGGGCGCAATCTGGATCGGCTTAATCGTGGGCCTGACGGGCATCTCTGCCATCGGGCAGGGCATGGTCGCCTCGTCCTCGATTGCAGCCGTCGGCCGGAATCCCGACGTGGCGGCGCGGGGTATCATCTTTACGGTGATGCCGGAGACCATCGCCATCTTTGGCCTGCTGGTAGCCATCCTGCTGATGACGGGTCTGTCTCTCCTGTAAGACACCATGTCGCTGCAGAAGCTCATCCAGCGGATACACGAGGATGCCTCACGGGAAGCACAGCAGATTATCGACGAGGCCGAGCAGCGGGCAGACGCCATCATCCAGGAAGCCCGGGAGGATGTCCGCAAATCAGTTGATGACATCCACACTCAGGGTGAGAAACAGGCAGCCCGGGTGAAGGATAAAACGCTGGCGGCAGCCCGCCGAAGGGCCCGGGAAGCCAAGCGGGAGGTCAAGGAGGAAGTCATGCAGGAATGCCTGGAGCAGGTTCACCAGCAGCTGCGACGGCTCGACGGCGAGGCATACGAGGCCGTGGTTCGTGACTCCATCCAGAAGGGCGTAGAACAGTTTGGAGACTGCGTCGTCCTGGTATCCCGGGAGGCAGATGAAGCCATCGCTGCTGACCTGAACGTCCCGGTCGAGGGCACCATTGACAGCATCGGCGGCGTCATCGTTAAACGGGCGGATGGAAGCCTGCGGATAGACGAGACCTTCGAAGCCATCCTGGAGCGGCACATGGGTGACATCCGGATACTGATGGCCGAGCACCTGTTTGAGGAGGAAGATTGAACATCGATATGATCCTGTGGATTGGAGCAGCAGCTGCCGGCGTGGGAGTAGCGGCTAAGGCTATCCCGTCGCTGGTGCTGTTCGCTGGCTTTACCTATCCCAATGCGAAATTCAGCGCCATGGGAAGCCCATATATCGAGAAGAAGAGCTTGACTCCGCTCGTGAACAGCGACGACCTCGACCGCTTCAAGAACAATGTCACCAGCCGGGATTTCACCACGAAGGGAGACACGGTGGCAGCGGTGCAGCAGAGCATCGATGCATCCCTGGTGGCCTTCATCCACATGGCCCAGGATGACTCCCCGGACAGCGTGGCCCCGTTTTATGATGTCTACCTACAGAAGCTCGACGCTCGTGCTGTAAAAGAAATCATCAAGGCCGCTATGCGAGGGGAACCAATCGAGGAGCAACAGATGCATTCACGGTGGGGGGCAGCCTTTGCCCGGGAGATGCAGCAGGTGGAACCAGGAGAACGGGAAGCACTATTGTCAGTATTGACGGCATTCGATATGCACCAGGTACGTGACCTGGTAGCAGACGATGCAGCCCCGACGCTCATCGAATACGCCGTGGACCGGCATATCATGGCTGCCCTGAAAGAAGCGGATCTGCCGCGGCCAACCCGGCACACTCGAGACATCTTCATTAAGCGTCTCACTGACATCATGAACCTCAAGGCGATTTTCAGAGCCAAATACTACGGCGTCCCCGAGGTGGAAAACCTGCTGTTCGGCGAAGGCCGCGAGCTAGCGGGCTGGACGCTGGAGCACATGCTTAAAATTGATTCCATCTCGGAGATCATCTCGCTGCTCGAAGGCACTACCTATATCGAATTGCTCCGTGACGCGGTCCCCCGCTTCGAGGAGCAGGGCGTGCCGGCCCTCGAGATGGCGCTTGACCGGCAGCTGCTGCACGTCGTGGCCGACCTGGCCCGGGATGATACTATGGGCCTCGGAACTGGCATCCGCTTTACGGTGGAAAAAGAATACGAGGCGCGCAACCTCAAGGTCATCGCCAAGGGCGTAGCTGAAGGAATGCCGCCGGAAAAGATATGGGATCTGGTGGTGATGACGTGAACGAGGGCATGCAGATAGCGGTCATCGGCGACGCGGACACCGTGGCCCTGTTCAAGCTGGCCGGCGTGAGCCGCGCAGTCGTAGCCGACGATGACGTCGCCGCGCAGTTTGATTCGCTGGTGACGGAGGAGGACGTCGGCGTTATCATTGTTACTGAGCGCATTGCGCAGTCAATCATAAAAAAGATTACCCAGATAAAATTGCAGAAAGAATTACCCGTCATCATTGAAGTGCCCGACAAGCAGGGCGAGCTGGAGGGCCGGGAGGACTCGGTGGACCAGCTGATACGACGGGCGGTTGGAGTTGAGATTTAACGTGGAGCGTGAAAAGTATGGCTGATAAGGAAGGAAAAATCGACAACGTGGCCGGTCCAGTCGTCAAGGCCACGGAGATGAAGGGAGCGAAAATGTACGACCTGGTGCGGGTCGGCGAGGAAGGCCTCGTCGGCGAGATCATCGAGCTGCAGGAAGACCAGGCGACCATCCAGGTCTACGAGGATACCACGGGACTGCAGCCCGGCGACAAGGTAGTCAACACTGGCATGCCGCTCGCCGTGGAGCTTGGACCCGGCCTGATTACCGCCATCTATGACGGTATCCAGCGACCGCTTCCCGACATCATGGAGAAGTCAGGGGATTTCATCGCTCGCGGTGTCGAGGCACCCTCGATTGACCGCGACACTGAATGGGCGTTTACCCCGCAGGTACAAAAAAATGATACCGTCCGCGGCGGCGACATCCTGGGTACCGTCCAGGAGACCCCCGTGGTCGAGCACCGCGTCATGGTCCCGCCGGACATCGAAGCGGCGACCGTCACATCCATCGAGGAGGGCAGCTTCACCGTCGAGGAGACCATAGCCGTGCTGGACGTCGACGGCGAGCCGCGCGAGATAGCGATGCTGCAGCGCTGGCCCGTCCGGAAGGCCCGGCCGGAGAAGAAAAAGCTGCCGCCGAGTATCCCGCTCATCAACGGACAGCGTATCTTTGATACGTTTTTCCCCATGGCCAAGGGCGGCACCGCCGCCATCCCGGGAGGCTTTGGAACCGGGAAGACGGTCTCGCAGCATCAGCTGGCCCGGTGGAGCGACGCGGACATCGTCATCTACATCGGCTGCGGGGAGCGCGGCAACGAGATGACCGAGGTGCTCCGTGATTTCCCCGAGCTCAAGGACCCCCGGACCGGCGAGCCATTGATGAACCGTACGATTCTGATCGCGAACACGTCGAACATGCCGGTGGCGGCCCGGGAGGCATCCGTCTATACGGGTATCACGCTGGCTGAGTACTATCGGGACATGGGCTACGACGTGGCGTTGATGGCTGACTCAACTTCGCGATGGGCAGAAGCGCTGCGGGAGATCTCCGGCCGCCTGGAGGAGATGCCCGGCGAGGAGGGCTACCCCGCGTATCTGGCCTCGCGTCTGGCGGGCTTCTACGAGCGCGCCGGTCGTATCAAGACCAAAGGGAGTGGTGACCGGGAGGGCTCATTGTCCATCATCGGGGCAGTGTCGCCGCCTGGCGGTGACTTCTCTGAGCCGGTCACGCAGAACACGCTGCGCATCGTCAAGGTCTTCTGGGCATTGGACTCCGACCTGGCTGATCGGCGGCATTTTCCCTCCGTGAACTGGCTGCGCAGCTATTCGCTGTACCTCGACCGGGTGAAGGAATGGTGGGCGGACAACGTGGGCGAGGACTGGCTTGAACGCCGCAACGAGGCGATGGCGTTGCTGCAGCGGGAAGACGAGCTCCAGGAGATCATCCGGCTGGTCGGCCCGGACGCGCTGCCCCCATCGGATAGAGCGGTGCTGGAGGGCGCCCAGATTATCCGGGAGGACTTTTTGCAGCAGAACGCCTACCATGAGGTGGACACGTTCTGTCCCGCGGACAAGCAGTACGAGATGCTGCGGATTATGCTCAAGTATTACCATCTGGTCAAGGAGCTGGCGTCGCCAACCTTTGACTTCGACCGGGTGAAGCAGCTCGATTCCCGGGTGCGCATCGCCCGGCTGGGCACCGTGCCCAACGAGGAATGGGAGGAACGCTTCGCCGAGATAGAGAAACAGATGGAAAAAGAAATCAAAGCACTGGAGGACTAAATATGGAAGGAATGGTCTATACCACGGTTACCGAGGTCTCCGGCCCCCTGATGGTCGTCGACGAGGTGGAAGGCGTCGGCTACGGAGAAGTCGTCCACATCACCACGTCGAGCGGCGAAAAGCGCACGGGTCAGGTGCTCGAGGTCGGCGGCGGTCAGGCCGTCGTGCAGGTCTTCGAGGGTACCACCGGGCTGGATACCGCTGATACGGCTGTCCGCTTTACCGGCAAACCGATGCGGCTCGGCGTGACAGGGGACATGCTCGGCCGCGTCTTCGACGGCATCGGCACCCCCATCGATGACTCTCCGGCGCCCATCCCGGATTCCATGCGGGATGTCAACGGCTCTCCTATCAATCCATCCGCCCGGGAGTACCCCCGGGATCCCATCCAGACGGGCATCTCGACCATCGACGGCATGAACACCCTGGTGCGCGGGCAGAAGCTGCCCATCTTTTCCGGCTCCGGTCTGCCGCACAACAACCTGGCAGCCCAGATCGCCCGGCAGGCGCAGGTCCGCGGCCAGGAGAACTTCGCCGTTGTCTTCTGCGCGATGGGTATCACCGCCGAGGAGGCGGACTTCTTCATCCGGGACTTCGAGGAGACCGGCGCCATCGAGCGGAGCATCCTGTTCCTCAACCTGGCGGACGACCCG
>JBNGDQ010000058.1:0-8256 GCA_049975285.1 Thermoplasmatota archaeon | reverse complement strand
GGTAACGTGGAGTATTTCGTGGGGACGGTGGAGGACATCACTGACCGGAAGCAGGCGGAGAAGGCGCTTCGGGAGAGCGAGGCTCGATATGAGGCGTTCTTTGACCGGACCATGCTGGCGGTGTATATCCATGATTTTTCGGGGAACTTCATCGATGCCAACGAGGCCGCCCGGAAGCTGCTGGGGTATTCCGCGGAGGAGATCCCCTCGCTCACGTTTTCTGAGCTGCTGGACGATGAGGACCATGTCGTCCGGGCGATGGAGACCATCGAGGAGATATGGGAGACGGGCACCCAGGAGGAGCCGACTGAGTACAAGCTGCGTACCAAGACCGGCGACGTCGTCTGGGTGGAGACGGAGGGCGCCCTCATCTACCGCCGCGGTGAGCCCTACGCGGTGCAGGGCATCGCCCGGGATATCACGGCCCGGAAGAAGGCGCAGCTGGCTCTGGAGCACAGCGAGACCCGGTTCCGGAATCTGGTGGAGAACGCCAACGATGCCATCTATATCATTCATCCGGAGAAGGGCTTCCAGTACGTGAATCCTGCCTTCGAGGACATCACGGGGTATGCGGCGGAGACGGTGTACAGCGACGTGTTTTCTTTCTGGGATATTATTTATCCTGAGGATCGGGAGATAGTCAAACGGCGGGCTGCCGCGCGGGAGAGCGGCGAGGATATCCCCAGTCGCTACGAGTTCAGGATCATGGCGGCAGATGGTAACGTCCGGGTGGTGGAGGTGGCCACCGTGGACATCGGTACGGATGATGAGCCCCTGGTCATGGGTATCCTGCGGGATATCACTGCCCGTATCGAGATGGAGAAGGCGTTGAAGGAAAGCGAGGAGAAATTCCGGTTGCTGGCTGAGTCGTCCACCTCGGCTATCTTTATCATGCAGGATGATGTCTTCCAGTACGCGAACCCGGCGATGATGGAGATGTCCGGGTACAGCCGGGATGAGCTTCGTGAGATGGCGTTCTGGGACGTCGTCCATCCGGACCACCGGGACATGGTCAAGGAGCGGGCCCATCGACGGATGGCCGGCGAGAAAAGTATCCCGGAGCGGTATGAAGTCAAAGTGCTCACCCGGGATGGCACCGAGAAGTGGGCCGACCTGACGGCGACCTCTATCATCTATCAGGGAGAGCCAGCCGTGCTGGGCACCGCGTATGATATCACTGAGCGGAAGCGAGCCTACGAGGAGATGGAACGTGCCCTGGAGCAGGAGCGCATCTTCAAGCTCAAGACGGCGCATCATTTCTTCAATCCGATTTCCATTGCTAAGGGATACATCGACCTGGTCTCGGATGACATCAGCGAGGAGGACCGGCAAAAGATTATGGCTGCCCGCGGGGCCATAAAGCGGGTGGAAGCCGTGGTGAAAAACGTGACCCAGCGAGGTGAAATCTGTGAGTAGGATAATCCTCATCGTCGACGATGAACCCATGATCCAGGATTTGCTGGGCGCACACTTGAATCGGATGGATACGCCGGTAGAGCTCCACCACGCGGAGACAGGCGAGGACGCCGTGGAGACCTATCGCTCGCTGCTAAAGCAGGGTAAACGGCCTGACCTGGTCGTCATGGATCTCAACCTGTCCGGCGAGGACGACCTGGACGCCGTCGAGCGGCACAAGGAGGGCAGCGGCCGGATGGATGGCGTGCGCACCACGGAGGCGCTCCTGGATATTGACGACGACGTGCGCATCTGGGGGTATACGGCCTGGTTTGGTACTGAGTGGAGCCACAAGCTTGATGCCTACGCGGAAAAAATCGTGGAGCGGACGGTTCCCTTTAGAGAATTTGCCGAGATGGTGGACAGGTTCTTCCAGCAGCACGACTAGCTCCGTACAGGCCAAAGTTTTTTGTAGCATTCCAGCATTACATCCCCATGAAAACGACCTTTAGTATCATCAAGGCAGATGTGGGCGGTTACCCCGGTCATTCGTCGGTGCATCCCCGGCTCATTGAGACGGCGGAAGAAAAACTATGCGAGGCGATGGATACCGGACTTCTCACGGATTTCCGGGTGGCGCACTGCGGCGACGACCTCGAACTCTTGATGACCCATACCCGGGGTGAGGATGACGAGGAGATACACTCGTTGGCCTGGGACACGTTCCAGGATGCCACCGCGATGGCCCGGGAGCTCGGTCTCTACGGGGCAGGGCAGGACCTGCTCAAGGATGCGTTTTCCGGCAACGTCCGGGGGATGGGCCCTGGCATCGCCGAGATGGAATTCACCGAGCGGAAATCAGAGCCCCTCATCGCTTTCCTGATGGACAAGACGGAGCCCGGCGCCTTCAACCTTCCCATCTTCAAGATATTTGCCGACCCGTTCTCCACGGCTGGCCTGGTCATTGATCCCTCCCTGCATGCCGGCTTCCGTCTCGAAGTCTGGGATATCAAGGAGCACACCCGCATCTTCATGGACATGCCGGAGGAGATGTACGATGCTCTGGCGCTCATCGGAGCCAAGTCCCGCTTCGTCATCAAGCGTGTCTTTCCCAAAGAGGGTGGTAAACTCCCGGCTGACGAGCCCGTGGCCGTGGTATCGACGGAAAAACTATACCACATCGCTGGCGAATACGTGGGCAAAGATGACCCCGTTGCCGCTGTCAGAGCCCAGTCGGGTCTGCCAGCGCTCGGCGAGGTGCTTGAGGGCTTCTCGTTCCCACATCTGGTCTCCGGCTGGATGCGTGGCTCCCATAATGGCCCGCTGATGCCGGTCAGCGAGGCAGAAGCGATCTGTACCCGGTTTGACGGCCCGCCGCGCGTCGTCGCATTGGGCTTCCAGGTGAAGCAGGGCATGCTGACTGGTCCTGCTGACCTGTTCGACGATCCGGCCTTCGATGACTCCCGGCGGCGTGCACAGGATATAACCGACTACATGCGCCGGCATGGCCCGTTCGAGCCGCATCGTCTCCCGCTGGAGGACATGGAGTATACGACGCTGCCGAAGGTCATGGACCGCGTGAAGGGACGCTTCGAGGAAGTATAACCCGGCCTGTCACACTCTCTGGAGGTGGCGCCATGAGCAAACGGGGACTGTCAGCGGAGCGGATTGCCCGGCGCATGCTGGACAGCATGGGCTTCTCTATTCTCGAGGCGAACCACGAGGTTCACTCTGAAGGTGAGACCATCGCTGAGATTGACATCGTGGCAGAGAAGGACGGGCAGCGCTATGCCGTCGAGGTCAAGGCCGGGCGGGCCAATCTCAGCTCAGTGCGGCAGGCCTACGCCAACGCGCAGCTCGCTGATATGCAGCCCATGCTCGTCTGCAAGAAGGCCGATGATGCCGTTCGGGAGTCCGCGGCACAGCTTGGTGTATCTCTGGTGGAGTTCAGCGAGTATCATCTACTGCTTGAGCCGGAGGAGCTTGAATCCATCGTCAAGACCTGCATGGAGGAGGTCATGGAGACATACGGCTTTTTAGCCTACAACGTGTCGCTCGACGAGACGGACCGGGACGTGTTGCACGCGCTGGCCACCGCCGGTGAATTCCAGGAGGCAGCCACCATCCTTGGCATGAACGACGACGCGCTCGGCCAGGAAATGGCTCGATTGTCCGATAAAGGCGTGCTTCCCACACGTTCACTGTCATTTGCTGATTTAAAACGGTGCGCTGGCTCCATTTTGGCCCGGCAGGAGCTGCTCGAACGCCTGGAGCGCATCGAAGCATTGCTACAGAAGCATCTCTAGATAGGCAGCCAGCTTTTTGACGGCGCTGCCGCGATGCGAATACCGGTTTTTTTCTGCTGGCGCCATCTCAGCGAACGTCTGCTGGCTGCCCGCCGGCATGAAGATGGGATCGTAGCCGAAGCCGTGTTTACCGCGCATCTCCCGGGCAATGGAACCATGACATTCACCGATGAAAAAATGTATCTCGCCGTCATCCAGTCCGATGACCGAGCGGAATACCGCGTCTCGCAGGTCAGCGTCCTCCAGCAGCCTGAGGATACCCTGGTTGCCGATGGTCCGGTAGACGTATGAGGAATACACGCCGGGAAAGCCTTGCAGCTCCTCGATGAACAAGCCGGCGTCCTCCAGCATAAACGGCCCGTCAATCCGGGAGCGAAGCCAGTTAAGGCCGTAGCGGGCAACGTCCTGTAATGTATCCGCCTGTATCTCCGGGTAGCCCATATCGCGCTGGATGACCTGGCCGGGAAGCATCGCGCTGACCTCTGCCTGTTTGCCTTCGTTGCCAGTAACAAACGTGATTTTCATGGTTTCACCATGTATCGTCCCCGGCTGGCGATGTCCTCCACCTTCCGCTGCACCGCCTCCGCATGGGGGGCCGACGAGACGTAGCCCTCCAGTACCCATTCGAACAGCCGGGGGTTTTCGTGCGCCGCCGTCAACGCCTCCATGAGCAGATGCAGGTCGACGCCCTGCTGCTCCACGTCGTCGCTCGTCTCGCCGAGCCCGAAGTCGATAAAAAAGATGCGCTCGCCGTGGCAGATGAGATTCGAGGTGGTCAGGTCGCCGTGTACGATGCCACCCCGGTGAAGCCGGCCGACATCTTCGCCGATTGCCTGGCACAATGTACGCTGCTCGTCCTCGTCGATGCAATCAATGGTGTCCTTGACGCGCGGTCCGTCGACATGCTGCATGGTGATGGCCATCTCGCCCAGGTCAACGTCGTAGACCACGGGTGTCGCTACGCCAGCGCAGCGTGCCTCGTACAACAGCATGGCCTCCTTCCGGGTTCGCTGCCGCCGCAACACCTCGTCGATTTCAGGGATGCGGTACTGTTTGGGGACACGTCGCTTGACGACGACCCGCCGGTCAAGCCAGGTATCAAGGCAGATCTCTGCTTCCGCGCCGCGCTGTATCAATTGCGCCATACCACGTCCACCTCGTCCGTTCGATATTTTTGCTGTACCTCGGTTGACGCCACGTCCATGGAAACGCCGGCCTGATGCATGAGCAGTGCCGTCCAGGCGATCATGGCGCCATTGTCCACCAGCAGATCCCGCGGGGGGACGTAGCATGACGCCTCCCGCGCCGTGGCCATCCCGGTGACCATGTCCTGCAGGCGCTGGTTGGAGGCCACGCCCCCGCCCAGGAGTACTTCATCCTTAGCCGTGTGGGCCATCGCTCGTTCGGTGACCTCGGTGAGCATGGCAAAGCAGGTCTCCTGCAGCGAATAGCAGACGTCCGCCAGGGCGTGGTCATTGAGCACGGATAGCGCCGCTGTCAGGATACCCGAAAACGAGACATCCATGCCCTTCACCGAGTAGGGGAGCTCCACGTAGCGTTCACCCTGCCGGGCCAGCTCCTCTATGCGCGGGCCGGCGGGAAACTTCAGGTCCACCTGACGGCCGAACTTGTCCAGGCAGTTGCCGATACCGATGTCCAGCGTCTCCCCGAAGACCCTATAGCGACCATGCAAAAACGCGATCACCTGGGTGTTCCCTCCGGAGACGTACAACAAAACAGGGTCATCGGCATCCGTCACGGCCCGCCCGATCTCCAGATGCGCAATGCAGTGATTGACGCCCAGCAGCGGCACGTCGAGATGCAGCGCCAGGGAGCGCGCCGCCGTCGCCACGGTGCGAAGGCAGGGGCCCAATCCGGGACCCATGGAAAAGCCGACCAGGTCTATATCATCGATATCCAGATGTGCAGTATCCAGAGCATCCTGGATGACGTCCACGAGCCCGGCGGCATGATGATTAGCCGCGTCACGGGGATGGATGCCGCCCTCCACCGGCCGATACATCTGCATCTCATTGGCTAAAAGCAAGGGCTCCTGGTCCTGCACGATGCCCACGCCGACGGTGTGCGCCGTTCCCTCTATGCCCAGCGCAATCATGGTTTCATCTGCGCGTTTTCCCTCGGATGCAGTTCATGTCTTCCAGTTGACCACGATGACCGGTATGTCCCTGTCGACGACGTCGCCGGCGCCATTCTCAACTTCGACTTCTATGTTGTAGGGGCCGACCACGGTTTCATCCCATTCCCAGGTGTAGGGCGTCGTGTTATCCACGCGTTGTAGCGTGTCATCCACATAAAATCGTACTTCATGGATACCAGAAACAGCATCGACTGCATCGATCTCAACGGGAACCGGGCCGATGACCACAGCTGCATTGTCGAATCCCTCCAGGGGAATGAGTTCTCGACCCATGACATAAAGGTAGGATGCCTGGGGTGTCTTCACCTCAGCCTGCGGGGCCGTACGGTCAATCTGTATGGTTAAATTGTGCAGCGGCTCGGCGTTGCCCGCTTTGTCCCGGGAAAAATATTCCAGACGGTGGACACCCTCAGCGGTGACCTCGAGGGGTTCCGTATAGGACTGGAAGGCGCGGGTTTCGCCGACAAAGCGATAGTAGGTGGTGACAGGGCTTGCCCCTCCGTCATCGATGTCCAGTTCTACAGTTACATCGTCGTCGTACCACTGGCTTTCATTAATGATGGTCTCTACACCGTCGACGAATGCTGTCAGCGTGGTTGCCGATGCCGTTGTATCGATGCGCACCGTTCGGGTTGTACTGTCCTCCTGGTTGCCGGCCACGTCGACGCTGTAATAGGACAGGCTATGGACGCCGTCCTGTAAGGTAATCTGGCCGGCATAGGTCCGCCAGGAACCATCGTTTTTCCGGTATTTTGTGGTTTCAACTCCGGATTCCTCGTCGATGGCAGTGAGCGTAGCCTTTACCGAGCTGACATACCAGCCGTTGTTGCCGTTCGGAGTCGCCGGCAGAAGCGACAGCGTGGTAACCGGGGGTGCATAATCCGGTTGCCACTGCATCGCTAATGGATACAGGTCCTGATTGTCATCCCCGGAGACGTTGTATGGAGTGTCGATAATGCCGTCAGAGTCGTTGTCATAGGCTCCCTCAGATGCTTCATCAAAATCAGACCAGTAATTTCCCTCTTCGAGTGTGGTGTTGTACCATGTGTTTTGGCCCTGGTCATAGGCATTGGCACCGTTGTCCACGAGATTGTTATGATATATCACGTTGTCTTCACTGGCTGGAGAAACCCGTATGCCGATGTCACCATTTGATTCGATGGTATTGTCGCTGACGGTGTTATTCTTCGACATGTATATCTCCAGGCCATCCCATCCATTATTTGAGACGGTATTGGCCCGGAGGATGTTGTCATTACAGGATGTATGGAGAAATATGCCCGTGTTGTGGTTTGGACCGACGACGTTATCCATGAGGGTATTGTTACTCGAGATGTGAAGCTCTATACCCATATTAGCGTTTGAGATAGTATTCCCGGTGATGATATTGTTGTGGGAATACGTGAGGGAGATGCCAGTATTGGTGTCAGCGATGATGTTGCCAGCGATAGTATTATTACCGGAGTCATAGAGTGCGATATTTGTATCATTTGTTTTAATGATGCTTCCAGTGACAGTAGTATAATTTGAATAGAGAGCGATACCGGCCATGGGTTCATCCGCCCAGTCATCCAGTACGGTAAAGCCGCTAAAGGTGACATAATCCGCCATAATGTGGACGATATCTGTATACTCGCTCCCCTCAATAATCGTTGTCTCGTTATCCTCGCCAATGAAACTGACTGACTTGTCGATGACCACGTTCTCATGATATGTTCCCGGGTAGACGTACACGGTTCCATTCTCGGTGGCTGCATCAATGCCCGCCTGGATGCTGCTGTAGTTGCCCGGGCCGGTGCCCCCGACGTAGACCACATGGTCCGATGCCGCCGAGACTGTACCAGCCAGCTCAAAGCCAGGGGTGAAACTGAACATAAGAGCGGGAGCGACCATCATGCCGCTGATAAGCACTACCATAACTGTTAGCGTTTTCACTCGCATAGTCCTCACGTACCTCCATTAATGATTTTTTGTATAAATAGCTAACTCTCTCCCGTATTCTCCTGGCAAACCAACAAGTATTTATGCCTCCGGGTATTTGACGAACTCCATGATAGCCCCATCAGAGCGTTCAGATGGCGTCAACTATGCCATCCGGGAGGTGGTCCTGCCGGCCCGGAAGCTGGAGAAGCAGGGCATCGACATCATGAAGCTCAACATCGGCGACCCGATTGCCTACGACTTTGATACCCCGCAGCACATGAAGGAGGCTCTCTACCAGGGAGCATTGGAGGGGTATAATGGCTATGCGCCCTCTGAAGGCTACCCGGAACTGCGAGAAAAGATAGCGGAGCGGGAGCGACGACGCAACAACGTTGACTATGACATCGAGGATATCTGTGTCACCACGGGCGTGACCGAGGCCCTGCAGATCTTTTTGTCGGCCACGCTCAACGA
>JBNGDQ010000057.1:0-8350 GCA_049975285.1 Thermoplasmatota archaeon | reverse complement strand
GATCAACATCATCGAGATAGTAGACCTGGTGGTAGATGCTGCTGTTCACGGTGTTGTTGAGCATGTCTGAGGCGTTGAAATAGTAGTAGAGGTCATGGCGGCAGCCTTCATAGAAGGTGAGATTCCAGCTGCTTTCCGTGGTGTTCCACCACCAACGGCCGCCCTTACCTCTAACGGGATCGCCATAATAGTGGTTCAATGGGTCATCCATGTCGACGGGATGCGAGACACCATCATACACGTATCTGAAATACATCTCCGTGTTATTGACACCCGATCCGCAGTCGCCTTCTGGAAAATCAAAGATGTCCAGAGATATATTATCCCATGGCTGCATGTAGGTACCGTTGCTCACTAAACCAGTAGATTCCACCAAATCAATGAACCATCGCTCACCATAGATGCTTTGATACTGCCAGGCGAGCCATACCGTGGTGTTTTCCCAAGCAGAAAGATCCACGGTCACTTTGGTCCACTCTTCAGGCAGCGGGCTCTTGCTGTTGTTCCATTCCCGAAGTTGTACAGTGAAATCACCGACGGCGTTTCCTGTTGTTGAGAGCCATAGATAGTTGGAATCGGTGTCTTCAGCCGGTACATCAAATTTGGTCCAGAAGGTCAATTCAGGGTCTTCTCCTAGATCTAACTTCGGTGTGACCAGCCATTCATTCTGATATTCCGTTATTTCACCAGCTTCACATTCGGCAGACCAGTCACCATCGTAGCTGTCATAGATATTCTGGCGCCATGTCTCGGAGCTACCATCCTGCACTGAACCCAAATCATGGATTGTCCAGCCAGACGGCGGGAAAATGATGCCTTTACCTGGGTCACCCTCAAAGCTCTCTGAGAGCTGCGTATAGAGCTCCTGAAGACTCTGCTCACCATGGCACCCCCAATGTCGCTTTATAATGTCCGGTGGTGTGTTGTCAATATAATGATACTGTTCGTGGTAGTATTCGTTGCCCAACCAGTCCTTAGCCTTGACTGCTATGATATGTGTACATTCTCCGCCCATACCGAGTTCCTCAAAGGTGAAGTTGCCAGTATAGTTGGTCCAGCCAGTCCACACGATGGAGCCGTTGGGCTGAATCCACGTGACATTGTACTTGATGCCATAGGTGGTGTTGAGACCGACGCCATCGCGGCAGCCTTCGTCCACCGCAGTGAAGTTGATGACTGAAGTGGCTATGGAGAAATTCTTGCCGTCAACTATGATATTAGGTTCCACCACCTTGGTCACATTCGGAGGAGTTCCGTCGACCCAGTGTTCTTGCTTACCACCAGCGGAGTTGCCCACATAATCCCAGACTTTCCACCTGATTTCATGGCGGCAGTCACGACTGAAGTTGAAATCGGGTGTCCGGATGAAGCCCAGACGATCGTCCTGATCAGCGTCACTCTGATCCCAAATCGTAACATTTACCTGTTCTTCCCAGCCAAATGGTGTTTTGCTCTCATTGTACCGGTGCAGGCTATACCGAAGACGTTCCACGCCTGTACCATTGGGTAGGCAACAAGAATCATTGGCTGTGATATAGAAGGGAGTCTCATAGTTCACCCACCGGTCGGGATCTGATCCTCGTGAGATCTTCGGTTCGCCGACAAATTTTGAAGCAGTAGGCAGGCAGGCATCTACGATGAAAATGTAGTCATCCTCATACTCATTTTCCGCAAGGTCCCAGACATGGAATACGAGTTCGTGGAGACAGCTCTCTTCCATGTGCAATTCAAACGAAATCTCTCCAATACGGGGGTCGCCATCGTTGGCACCGTTGTCATAGACCCAGCGTCGTTCTTTGAACTGGTAGGTCGTCGTCGGATCACAGGGAGTGGGGTCGATGTAGATATCCACCCACATACGGTCAACGCCAGTACCATTGAAGTCGGTCGCGTTTACCCATAGGGGGGTGCCCGACTTAATGGCGTAGCGCATGGTACCCTGGCAGTCGTCCCGCAGTACTTTAGGATTGCCAAGTTCCATTTGCGCAAACGGATCCTGGGTATCGTTGCCCAGACCGGGGTTGAACGGAGCGAAATGGGTGTTGTTAGTAACATTGTCGCCGCTTCCATCCGCAGGTGCGCCAGTGAGTGCGTCCAGCACAAGTCCGGTCCGGTTGCCCGGTCCATCAAACCAGCCCCACCAGTTGTGGGTGGCGTTAACATTGAAGCTGAGCGGGGTGAAGCCCGTCATGTTGGTGTTGTTGAGGCCAGCAATGGTGTTGTTCCAGATGTTGTTGTAATGTATCTGCGTTGCGGTGTGATTGTCCAGCCGGATGCCGACATCGTTGCCCACTATGTTATTATTGGTGATAGTCAATCCGTCTGAAGCATGGTCGGCCCAGATGCCGGTATTAAATGGATTTTCGGCTATCCGATTACCGATAATGGTAGCGGTTGCGTTCTCTAGATATATGCCGGCGCTGTTGTTCCTGAATATGTTGCTGTCGATGGTATTGTCGTCACAATCAATAAGATGTGCTCCTTTTTCTCCGCATCCATCGACCATATTGTCGTATAGAGTGGTGTGACCGCTATTATCTATATTAATTCCATCGTCTCCAATATCATAGACTGTGTTGTAGGAAAGGGTGGTGTAGTTACTATCGTCGACCTCAAGGCCATTATCGGAGACATTATATATCGTAGCATAGAAAATGTTAGTGTTGTTACTATTACTTTCTACATCCACACCTTCGTAATTATCATGTATATTATATACTGTCAGATGGAAGATATCTGTGTAGTTGCAATGTTCCATTTCTACGCCGTCATTGGTTATATCATATATCTCTGTCCAGGATATATTGGTGTTGACACAATCCTGCATATCTATTCCTTCTAAGTCACAAGTATATAGGGTACAGTGCGAGATAACAGTGTCGTAACAATCGCGAAGCTCGATGGCCTCCTGTACACAGTCATGGATAGTGGTATAGGAAATAGTGGTATTATAACAATCGTCCATGTCAATTCCCTCATAACCGGTGATATTGTAGATGGTGGAATTGTCAACCAGTGTGTCGTTGCAATAATCCATCTCGATGCCGTCGTTCGTACAATTATAGATGATGTTGTTAGAGATGGTGGTCCGATTTACCATGTCGGTCATATCGCCATCGAGGAATATGCCGTCGCTGCAATTGTAGATGATGAATCCATCGATGGTGACCCCAGAGACATTCACGTCAAAGCCGATACCGCCCTCTCCATCCACAATAGGGGTAGACCCATTTATGATGGTAATATTAGAGACGTTGACCTCAACGTTTTCCCGGAAAGTTCCAGACTTCACGACTATCTGGTCTCCATCAGTGGCATTATTAATCGCATCCTGAATGGTGTCCCAAATCAACTCCCCGTTATCGTACACACCGTTCTTGTTATCATCAATGAACGTGTTGTAGCAGCGTGCAACGCCATCCGGGTAGGGTGCATCAAGCCAGCAGCGGTATTCGACATAGTCGCTCGCCGTATCGCCAGAGCCGTTACCCATGCCGCTGGGGCCAGTGGCATCGCCCCACCAATTCAATCGGGCATCAACTTCGTTGTCCATCCATCCATCGTTATAGACGCCATTTATATTGTCATAAATATTATTGTGACGGACTAAGATATCTGCGCTTTGCTCGATATGAATACCACAGTTCGGCACACCAACATTGCCGTATATCTCATTGTACCGTATAGTGATATTATCGCATTGCGACATATAGATACCATGCATATCATTATTGTAAATCTCGTTATTCAATATCTCATTTTCACTGTTCTTCTCGAGATAAATCCCGAAAGTATTCTCATAGAGTATATTACCCGAAATAGTGTTATAATCAGCATCATCTAAGATATAGATACCCTTTCCTTTGTGATGAATAACGTTATTTGTAATGGTGCAGTGGCTAACAGAAGCATTGAGCTGTATGCCATTATTGAGTGACCCTATTTCAAAGCCCTCGATATGGACGTGCGATGCATTAACGACAACTGCCGCCGCGCACGGAAGACTTCCGGTCATATATGGTTTAAACTCGTTGCCACTCAAGTCAACTCCTTTAATAGTAATATTGTCTTTATCGGGGCCCATATAAACACAATCGTACTCGTGAGGACCACCATATGCGCTGAATCCGTAGTCCGCCAGGATAGTATCGTGTGCTTCTGCGTTAGCTACGGCCTCTTGTATGGCATTAGAGCCATGGAACTGGCTTTCATTATCATCTGGCAGGCTGTTTTCATATGCATCAATCCATGCAAACCCGCCATTAGCTTGGCCGGTGGAAACATCCACCAAAAAGAAACCAAAGACGCCCACAATCATTATTGTCGCTATTGCCGCAACAATAAACTTGCTCTTTATACCGCTGTCCTTAAAGGTTGGTTTATTCATTCTTATTCCTCCTTATTGATATGCATCCGCATTTTGTTGAACGTAGAAATAGGCTCACTCTTTAAATAAATTTCTATTTTTTCAAGTATGCAACGCAACAGACCCCAAATAGACCCACTGACATCAGACTCCCCCAACGAATGAGACAACCATGCTAGAATTATCTCTCCCGACTTTAGCCTTTTTTTCTAGTGGCTATAAGCCTATATTCGTTTGGTAATCAAACGCTCCCCGCTGCCACTAAATAATTCAAGCATTACTATGATAGGATATCGTGTATGACTGGAAAGTTAAAATGTTTCACTAAGAGACCCATTTCCTGCGCTCCAATTTTTGGAGATTTTAGTGAGGTTTCTTCTGGCGCGGATGCCAACTTAGGCACCTCCTGAGGTTTTAGAGGGTCACAAAGGCTGCGAACCACTGCTGGTCGGTGTCATACCCAGCATTGTGCGGCCAGCGCACTTAGAACCGCTTGATGCGATGTTTTCAAGATACCAAACCACTGCTCGATAGGATTCCGCGGGCCAAACGTCTCATGTTCCCACGGTATACCGAGGCGCTCAAGCGCCGGTTTATACCAAGGACCCTCGTCTACATAGATGGTCGGCTTATTCGTGCATTTCCGGAGGGCATACCGGATGAAGCTATATGCCTCGAGCGACGACCGACCCGTAGTGATCCAGACAGCCAAGATATCCCATCGCTCCACGTCAATGGCCGCTCAGACAATCCACCACTCACCATCAATCCGCACCTTGGTCTCATCAATCGCCAACTTGTCACGCTCGCAGAATTCGAGCGAGAACAGCCGGGCAGCCCGATGACATCACTGCCGTATCGCCGCATGACTCACCCGCTCACGCGATGAAACAACTTCCTCACAGTCCCGCAACGACAACCCCCATATGATAGAGTATGATAACTATGGCGCGTGTTTCCATCTCTTTCCACTCTCGATTAAAAATATTTTTTGTCTCCAATGCTTTCACTAACTAGTGGTGCATCCCATCCATATTTATCACATAAAAAAGGGGTACACCTCTTCTTAATCCTTAAGTTTACATCCTCACAAAAACTGTTATACGGCGGGGCAACCTACAAAACCAGGAGAATACAGTAACAACAACACAGCATACACTTCAAACTTTGGCTATGCTATACCTTCCTCTATCTTTTAGGCAAAATCCAGAAGTCAATATCACAAATTTCTTATGATTTATCTGATAATTCTATCTGAAAGAATGGGTGACGGGAACCTCGCGGACAATGGCGGCTGGGGTGAACACGGGCGTCTCGACTTCCCACCAGTGTATCTGGTATCGCTCCTGAGAAAACATATCGATGCTGCTAAGGAGGCGGGGTAGGCTATCGCTGATGCGAATGCCGGTGACCGCCTGGTTAAGCTCCCCGTTTTCTATCATGATGGCGGCATCACGGGGTATCGTGGAAAAGGCGCCGGTGCGGTAATTCTGGAAGCGGGTATACCAGACGTTGGTGACCAGCAGGCCGTGCTCGACATCGCTGATTATCTCTTCGAGGGATGCATCTCCCGGGTCGACGACGACGTTCCAGGGATGCGGCACGATGAGACCAGCGTTTGCCGTCGTCTCGGCATCATACCGGTGGGCGGTCGACGTGTTATGTAGATAGGATCTAAGCTGTCCTTTCTCGATTATCGTGGTTTCACCGGTGGCAATACCTTCGTCGTCGAAGACTCGTGAAGCAATGCCGTCGGGATGGCTACCGGTATCCTTTATCGTGAGGTCAGCGCTTCCAACCTGGCGTCCCGTCTCGCCGGCCAGGAATGACATGCCAGCGTCGACGTAAAACGCTGAGGCAAACGTGGCGACATGCTGCATGAGATTCGCCAGGGCTAGACTGGAGAAGATGACATCATAGGTACCACGTTCTCCCTGCTGAGGGTCTCCCGCCCGGGCGGCATCCCGCGCCGCTGTGGCGCCGGCGTCAGTGTCCAGCCTGTCAAGGGTCCGGGCACATCGCACGGCGTGTCCTGAGCCACCGGCATCAGTGAAGGCTCGCACTGAGAGCGTCGCCCAGCTGTTGTCATCCTCAGCATGGATATCCTCCGATGAGGCAAGCTCGACGTGGTGCTTTCCCGCGGAGAGTACACCGGCTGCGTTGTCGGCACCGTCGGTTGCATCAGCAATAGTTTTTTCCGCAATTGGTACAAGCCGGGCGGTGTCAGCTATGGATGCATCGTAGCGCTTGTCGCTCCGGGGCGCTCTCCGCTGCTGTCCGATGCCGTGGTAGTGGTCTTTGGGGGAGAGCCGGGGGATGATGGCTTTGCCATTGGTGATGGCTTTGTGTATGGCATCGCGGTCTGGGTTTTCCAGGGTGAGCAGCAGGATTTTTTTGTCGAGGGTCATGAACAGGCTGAGCTGCCGGGTGGTCCAGTTCTTGATGACGGAGATGTCGCTGTTGTGGAATTTTATCTGTGTCTCCTGGCGTTCCTCGAGCTTTGCGACGACGTCCTCCATGCCGGCTTTTTGGGCTGCTCGCACGGCCTGCTCTATCATCGGATGCGTACCTCCCGTAGGCGGAGTGACGGGCCGCCCGTGGTGACGGGCATGGGCTGCATGGGGTCTCCCTTGCCGCACGTTGCCGGGTGGAGCTCGAGTGTGTCGCCGACCGCGTCCACTGATTGATAGAAGCCCGGCGTGGTGATTTCGAGCGCGGGATGCCGGACGGGATGCGTTATCTCGCCGTTCTCGATGGCGTATGCCTCCTCTCCGACGTATTTCTGGTTGTATCGGCGGTCGTCGATGTTCCATTCCATGAACGTGGCCATATAGATGCCCTGGTCAATGTCAGCGATGAGCTCCTCCAGCGTGTGGTCGCCGGGCTCGATGTAGGTGTTGGCCATCCGGACGATGGGCTCCCGGTTATAGGCGGCGGCCCGGGCGGCTCCGTTGCTCGTTGTGTCCATGTGGCAGGCGCTCTCTCGATTGTGGAGGAAGCTCTTGATGACGCCGTCGCGTATCAGGTATCTGTGTGTTGCGGGGATGCCCTCGTCGTCGTAGCGGTAGTAGCCGTAGCTGTTGGGTATCGTCGGGTCGTCTATGACGGAAACAGCGGAGTTGCCGATGCGGGTCCCGAGCATGTCGGGGGTAACAAAGGAGGTGCCGGCCTGGGCTGCCTCCCGCCCCAGGATGCGGTCTGCTTCGAAAGGATGCCCGCAGGATTCATGGGCGATGATGCCGCTGACGTAGGGACCGATGACCATGTCGAGGGTGCCCTCCGGGGGTGTTTTTCCTTCTCGGAGGAGTCGGTGGAGGAATGAGAGGTCGTGGTCGAGGATGTCGCCGGCGTTCCATGCCACAGTGTGTTCCCAGCCGCCGGTGTTGCCGAACTGTCGGTTCATCTGTTCGGTGTCACCGTTGGCTGCCACGGTAACGAGATAGTAGAGGGAAAGCCGGGGAACAGTGGACGTGATGGCTGCTCCATCCGTATTGCAGTAGTGACTGTGGACTATGGCATCGTCATAGGAAAAAAAGCGGGAGATGGTACGCTCAGCCGCCAGGCGGTCTAACGCCTGGAGGAAGGCTATCTTGGTATCCCACCCGGGGAACTGCTCATCCATGGCAACGCTCCAGCGGGCGGTCTCCCCTGAATACTCGGCGAATGATATCGATTGTTTTTTGTGCTGCCGCGCGGCGTTCCTGACTGCCTGACGGGCGGTCTCCCGGACTGTCTGCCGGGTCAGGATATTGGTAGCGGCGAATCCCATAGCCCCGTCGACGAGAACTCGCATGGAGAGGCCGCGCTGCTCGCTTTGCTCTGCTCCCTCAACCTGACCGTTTGACATCACGATGCTGGTGCCCGTTGTTTCCTCCATCCGAGCCTCGGCATAGAAGGCAACATCGGCGCAGGCAAGGGCATACGCTGCCAGGTCCTCGTCTATTATGGCATTCACGGGCAGGCAACATGTCGGCGTAGTTAATG
>JBNGDQ010000056.1:0-8460 GCA_049975285.1 Thermoplasmatota archaeon | reverse complement strand
CCATCGACGTCATGGCCGAGCTCTACGGGACGGTCACCCTGGATGACTGCGCCACCATCGACGACGGCGACGACGTCCTGCTCGTTACCTCGGACATCGTCAACGAGGAGACGCATTTCCCGCCGGGGGCGACACCGGGGCAGATGGGCTGGTTCGTCGTCGCTATCAACCTGAGCGACATCGCCGGGAAGGGCGGCCGACCGCTCGGTGTCCTGCTCTCGCTTGGACTGCCCGCTTCGCTCGACGTAGGTTTCCTCGAGTCATTCAGTAAAGGAGCCCAGGCCTGCGCCACGGCGTATGACACCGCCATCATTGGAGGTGACACCAAGGAGATGCCATCGGTGACCCTGTGCGGGATGGCCCTCGGGCGGATGCACAAGGACGCCTACATGCCCCGGGACGGCGCCACTCCCGGTGACCTGGTCTGCGTGACGGGTTCCCTCGGCCAGGCCGGGGCAGCGCTATGTTGCCTCCAGGATGGACCGGATGATGCTGCGTTGCATGACCTGTTGCACGTCGAGCCGCGTGTGGATGCAGGAATGGCGCTGGCTGACACTCGTGCCGTGCCTGCCTCGATGGATATCTCGGATGGCCTGGCCGCGTCGCTATTCCAGCTGGCGCGGGCCAGCCAGTGTGGTTTTGCAGTCGACGCGAGCAAGGTGCCCCTGGCTTCCAATGCGACGCTGGAGCAGGGGCTCTACCATGGCGGGGACTACGAGCTATTGTTCACCGTACCGCCGGGTAAACGAGACGTGGTGTCTGATGCCCTGCAAGAGGTCGACTGTCCGGTCTCCGTCATCGGCGAGGTACTTGCCGAGCGAGAGATGATACTCCGGCGGGACGGCGAGACAGCGCCGCTCGAAAATCGCGGCTATGAGCATTTCACTGGCAAGGGGAAAACTCTTTAATATATCCCGTCATCCATATTGGCAATGAGCGCAAAGAAGCGGCAGGACGATGATGAATACGAGTTCGAGATGCCTGAGTTCGATGAGGAGGAGTTCATAGCCAGCGAAAAACGGAAGGCGAAGACCTATTTTCTCTCCTTTGGCTTCGGTATCCTCATGGCTGTCATCTGTCACGTGGCCTGGCGTTCCATCGATGCCGGGCTGCGCTGGGCGTTGACCTTTGTCCTGGCTGTGTGCGCTATTGGCTTCCTGGTCAAGCTGCTGCAGTTGTTCGATATCGACATCTCGGCGTTTGGAAAAAAGGAATGGTTTGGCTCTATTGCTTTTTATTTTTTTACCTGGCTGGCGATCTTCATTCTATCGGTGAACCCGCCGTTCTATGATGCGTCTGCTCCGGCTATTGAGAGCTCGGTGCTTCCCTCGGTTCAACTGGTCGGGGACAGCGTGTTTATCACGGCCCGGGTGACGGATAACACTGATGTTGACGAGGTCCAGCTCACGGTTTCCCGGGGTGACACGACGCTCCATCGAGACATGGATAACCCGATTGAAGGCGTCTACACGTATACGTTCCCGGATGCCACCAATGACACGGAGATAGCGTTTGCCGGCGGGGAGGGTACCTACCGCTATGCGATCAACGCTACTGATGATGCCGGCCATGAGACAGCCTGGATGAATGGCACGTTTTCATTCACGGAGCAGCCGCTCTACATTGATACGCCGGAGGATGGCAGCTCCATCGATGCGTCGACTGACATCCAGATACGCCTGGACAGGAACGTCCTGCAGGGCTTCGATGACGATGACCGCATCGACCGGATACGGGTCTACTACGTCGTCAACAATGACACGGAGGTCAACGCCACGTTTTATGATACCTTCGGCGGTGAATACGTGTTCAATACCTCCGCTTCCTTTGCTGGATGGCAGCCCGGGCGGGACAACACGGTGCGCCTCTACGCCGAGGTGCAGGATTACTATGTGCTCCCGGAGGATATAGATTATGCCTGGAATCTCAGTCATCGCATGCTGGAGGCACGCCAGGAGTACACCTATACCGTCGAGCAGGATAGCTCCGTCGGCGTGAAGTCGTCTCCACCAAAAGAATGGCCGGATCGGCCTGACCTACAGCGAGTCCCCGGCTTTGGATTACTGGCTGCTGTTGCCGCGCTCGCCGTCGTGCTACTGGTACTGCGCCGTCGCCGTTAACGCCTTGGCGGAGAGCTCGAAAGCGATGCCGGGGTATTCGAGGTCGAAGGCGGTTATCACGTCTGGATGTATCTCACCGAATACGCCGAGATGAGTGCCGTTGGAGACCACGCTGGCGCATCGCCCCGGGATGAACGAGGGCAGCTCTTCCGTTTTGATGTCGGCTTCGATGCCGAGGTTGGCCAGTATGGCCTGCACGATGGATTTGCATTCCGTGAAGCCGGTCTTGGCGGCGATCTTGACCCCGGCGAGCATGCGTTGATTGCGCGGTGCTTCATGCATCTCCACGATGTCGCCGACCTCGTATATCTGCTGCGGGAGGTCATGATGCCGGTTTTTGGATAAAATCTCGAGCAATGACGGCAGCAATGAAACACGTACCAGGGAATGCCGCTGCGAGATGGGGTTATCGATGGCGACATGCCGGTCGGGCGGCAGGCGCATCCACTCGTATTGTTCGTCTTCACTGGAGAGCGACAGCGTGGCGACCTCGTTGAATCCCAGGCCGACCATGGTCTCATGCAATGCGTCATGTGCATGGCTGCCCCCGAATGTCATGGACCGGGGTAGGTCAGCCGTGAAGGCGTTGTAGCCGTACCCGATGGCGATGTCCTCGATAACGTCGACGTCGTGCAGGATGTCCGTCCGCCATGGAGGCACCGATACGTGTAGCATGTCGCCGTCCAGCCGGGCGTCATATCCCATCTTCTGGGCCGCGTCAACCACGTCGTCTTCCATATCCCGGCCGAGCAATCTGGAGATGCTCTCCAGTGAAACAGCTCGCTCTCCGGGCGTAAAATCAGGCGTTATCATGTCCGTCTCGCCGTGGACGGTAACCTGCTCCAGGTGGCCGCCGCGCTCCGCCAGGGCTGCCGCAATGATGGTGAGCGCCGCGGTGACCGCCCTTGGCTCGGTGCCGGTGACGTCGATGAACAGGTTCTCGGTGAACAGGTCGACGACGGTGAGCTCGCCGTTGATGACGGGCGGGAAGGACAGCACGTTGCCATGCTGGTCGACGATGAGCGGATAGCGCTCGTGCTCTTCTAGCAGATGCGCATATTTCCTGCCTTTATCATGGCTTCGCAGTATCTCGTCGAGGTTCATCTCCCGGGTGGTCCCCAGCGGGATGAAGGATGCCTCGTGGGGCTTGACGGCCTTGTAGGTGAACGGCGGGGTGACCGCGTCGAGGTTGTGGATGCCGATGGCCATCTTGCTGCGCTCCTTGCCCACGGACAGGTGCAGCTTCTCCTGCATCTCCATCAGGGAGACGACGAGCTCCTCGGTCATCGTGACGTTGCGGACGACCGCACCACCTATATACGGCCGGACGTCCTTGACGCTCTCGTCGATGGTCAGCTCGATGGATGGCTGTGCTACGTCGTAAGTCGTCATACCGGGCTGGATGTCGAGGAAGGAGCGGAGCGCCCGGGCGAGCCCCTCGACGCTCAGCAGGTCGGGTCGATCGGGAAAAAACTCGATTGACAGTTCAGCGTCGTCGACGCGTTCGATGTCAGCGCCGAGCATGGGTATCTGTTCCAGCAGTGTTTCCTTGTCCACCTGGGTGCCGAGCAGGTCGATGAGGTCGTCAATGTCAACGGTGATAACCGGCATGGCTGCTAAATGAAGCTGGCCTATTTTATATTGTCGCTTTCATGGTTCTATGGCTGGACGACGAGAAACAGCCGATGAAGAACACGACGAGGTAGGCCACGCTGGCGGTGACTCCTCCTATCATGAGCAGGTGGAAGCCAATGCTATTGAGATATTGCTGCATCTTTGCATCCCCTCATGGAACGGTAATATCGATAATGGTGCTACAGGTACATAAATCCATTGCTTTTTTTTGATGGCGGCGGCAGCAATTGACGGAAAAGACAATGCATATATATCACGTGTCTTTTTCATGGAGAAATGCGAGAAGGTACTGATTTCCCTGATGCATCCGTTATCAGGGATATGTTTGATGAGGTCTGCCGGGAGCTCGACATCCAGCCATCGAAGGAGGACATTGAGGACCTGGTCATCTATGAGATGACGGATGGCACCCGGACATCCATGGAGGAGACCGGGGCGGAGGCCTACTATAATGGTGGCATATATTGTCTCCGGTTCATGCATTTTTTGAAGTCCATCGGCGCCAGGCATCTCTACCTCAACGTCATCCATGAGCGGCATAAGGACCGGGTCAACTATCAGGATATCTATGCGGGATTCACCCGTCTGGTGGGCCTGTACCGGGATTTCGCTGAGAAGCACAGCGACATTAAATGGACGTTCGTCGGTGATTTTTCGAAATCCATCGCTCCCGGGGCGGATGACCAGCAGTTCGACATCCGGGCTGCGCTGCACGAGTTCGAGCGGCTCACCCGGGACCGGAAAGATGCGCTCTCCGTCTACTTCATGATCAATTATTCCACGCAGTGGCTGACCGAGGAGGGCTGGGAATTATTTAAGGATTTACCTAACGCCAATGTCATCCTGCGCCACTGTAAGGGCTACGTCAACGGAGATATGTGGCTGCCTACCAAGCTGGATAACAACACGTTCATGTACGCTCAGAATGGCTCCGTGAGCCGGAACTGGTCCGACCGGCAGCTCGTCTATCTCATCGCGCTGGCTCTGCGCAGCATGCTCCTCAACCGGGGGACGCATTACTCGAAGAAATATGCCGGGGATGAGCAGGACCAGATACGCATGCAACGAGAGGAAAAACTGGCCATGGTCCACCGCTGCCTGCATGAGGCGGAGAAGCCGAAGCGGGTCATCATCTTCAGTCCTGTTGGCCCGGAGATATACGAGTTCTAGCGGCTGGTGGCCACCGCCACGCTTATATATCCCGTCTCTATTCCGTGCTACGCCTATGAATAATGATGGTCTAAACCAGAAGGAGGCACCAATATGCCAATGTATGTAAGATTCGAGATGCCGGAAGAGCTGACCGACAAAGTATACGAAGCAGTGGAGAAAGCCCGGGACAGCGGCCAGGTCCGCAAGGGAACCAACGAGGTGACCAAGCAGACGGAGCGCAAGCAGGCCAAGCTCGTCGTCATGGCCACCGATGTTACCCCGGAGGAAATCCTGGCGCACATGCCCTTGCTCTGCGAAGACAAGGATGTTCCCTACGCCTATGTTCCCTCGCAAAACGATCTCGGCCGAGCGGCCGGACTCAACAACGTGGGGACTGCATCCGTGGCGATCACGCAGCCCGGTGACGGCGAGGAGCTCCTCGAAGAAATCGTCAAAGAAATCAAGGAGCTGAAGGGAGCAGCAGCATGACCGAGGGTATCCCCGCCGAAGTCGTCGAGATCATCGGTCGATCCGGCATGTGCGGCGAGGTCATCCAGGTTCGCGTCAAAATCCTGGAGGGAAGCGAGCAGAACCGGGTGCTGACCCGCAACGCCATGGGACCCGTCCGCGAGGGCGACATCCTCATGCTCCGCGAAGCAGAACGAGAAGCGAAAAAATTATCCGTGAAATAAGATGGTAACCAAACGCGAATGCACGTTTTGCGGCACGGAAATCGAGCCCGGTACGGGCATGATGTACGTCAAAAAGAACGGCCAGGTCTTCTATTTCTGTTCCAGTAAATGCCGCAAAAACCACCTCGACCTCGGCCGGGTGCCCCGCTACGTCAAATGGTCCAAACACTCGCGGCGGTAGCATGCAGCGCACCTTCGTCATGGTCAAACCAGACGGCGTCCAGCGCCGCCTCATCGGCCGTGTCATAGCCCGCTTCGAGCAGGCCGGCATCAACCTTGCGGCCATGAAATTCATATCCGTGTCACGTGACCTGGCAGAGCAGCATTATGCAGTTCATCAGGGAAAACCATTCTATGAGAGCCTCATCGAGTACATCACCTCCGGTCCCGTCGTCGCCATGGTCCTCCAGGGCGACAACGTCATCGAGCGCGTCCGGCACATGGTCGGCACCACTGATCCACAGGAGGCAGCCCCGGGGACCATCCGCGGTGACTTCGCGCAGGACATCGGTCGGAACATCGTCCACGCCAGCGATTCGCCGGAGACGGCACGGCAGGAGATAGTGCTCTGGTTCGATGACCGCGAAATCGTCGACTACGAGATGACCGACCAGCCGTGGCTCCACGGAGACTAAGGCGATGCTTTCCCCTGACGCAGTACTCTTCGACATGGACGGCGTCCTCGTTGACTCGTTCCATGCATGGTTGCAGGCACTCAACGCTGCACTCCGCCGCTTTGACCACGAGGAGCTCAGTGAAAAAGAATTCCGGCGCACCTACTGGGGCCATGATTTATATGAGAACCTTCGCCGTCTCGGCATCGACGACAAGATTGGCGTATTCTGCCTCGCTGTTTTCGATGACTACGTCGACGGTATCAAGATATTTCCTGCCACTCGGGACGTGCTTCAGAGGCTAGCGGGCTATCCAATGGCGCTGGTGACCAATACACCGGAGCGCTGCGTCGATAGTATCCTGACTCATTTCGACATCGATGACTATTTCCAGGCTGTCGTGACGCCGGATGACGTCACGCAGGGTAAGCCGGATCCCGAGATGCTGCTGGAGGCCTGCCGGCGCCTCGAGGTTCAACCCAGCCGGACGGTCTTTGTCGGTGATACGGACAGCGACGTCCGGGCGGGGCGAGCCGCCGGGTGCACCGTGATAGGCATCCAGGTTGACGCCGATGAGACCATTGGCAGCATCGCTGATGTGCCCTCCCTGCTGCAGACGAAGCAATACGTTTAAAAAAGGGCTGTACGTTTAGTACTGCTCTATTCGAAGGCCTCCAGGAGCCGTCGCGATGACTGGAGGTGCAAGCATAGAGCCACACACCAATCGGTATCTCTGGGTCCCTCCGCGATCAATGAACGTGAGGCCAACCCGGATACCGGACAGCGGCCGCGCTATCGGTCTTCTGCTGCTGTACTATGACCGGTGCCCTCCTGGGGCAACAGCGGCTTCTCTTCCATTGCTCTGACCAGCTGGGTCAACGTCGCGTTGACCGGCGTCGCGATGCCATGTTTTTCCCCGCGGGATACAATGGCGCCATTGATGTGGTCTATCTCTGTGGGCTGCCCGCGCTGCAGTGACTGCAGCATGGAGGAATGATTACCGGCGGTCCGACGAGCGACCAGCTTCGCCTGTGCGAGCACGTCGCCGACCTCGATACCACTGGCCCGGGCAACCGCTCCGCCTTCATCGCAGACCTGCTCCATAAGCCGCCGGGTATACTCCTGCTCAAGCAGGAAGCCGTTTGGACAGCGGAGCAGCGCCGTCACGGGATTGATAGCCGCGTTGACGATGGCCTTCCGCCAGATCTCCCGCCATATATCCCGGCTGATAGCGGTGGCGACGCCGCAGTCAGAGAGCGCCCCGGCGATGGCTTCGATGCGTTCACTATGCGAGCCGTCGAGCTCCCCTATTAAGGTGTCCCCGGTGCCCGTATGCTCGACATGCCCGGGTTCCAGGTACCGGAGGCCGTGCGAGGTGACCCCGCCGATGACTCGCCGCTCGCCGAGTATCTCGCTCAATATCTGCTCGTTGTCGAGGCCGTTCTGCAGGGAGAGCACCGGTGCCGTGTATGCATCCTTGAGATCCCGGGCCGCCGCGGCGGTATCGTAGGCCTTCACGGTCAGGATGACCAGGTCTGCCCCAGCGTTGGGAGGCATGGTGGCCACTGCAGGATGAACGACGAGCTCTGTCTGCCCGGAGATATACAGGCCCTGCCGCTGGATGGCCTCCATATGCGCGGCTCGACCCACCAGGGTGACCTCATGCTGCCGGGAGAGCATACCTCCAAGGAAGGAGCCGAGCGCCCCGGCGCCATATATCACGATGTCTATGATACCACCTCCCGGTAGCCGAGCAATGGATAAAAGACCGGGAGACGACGTTTCTGGTAGTGAACCTGCCCCGTGACCAGCCCCAGGGCACCTCGCTCCTCGGCCAGCTCCTCAGCCCGGTCGAGTACATCGTCGATACACGTCGTGATATCAGCCGGTCGCCACTGGAGCATCTCCTGGATGGCGTCCACCATGCCTGGATGGCAGACGAAGGCCGTGGTGCAGCCCCGCCGCATCATGAGCCAGGCCGCCTGGAGGTCATCCGCGTCGGCAACCGCCGCCACTACGAGGCCCTGCGAGCCATACGGGAGGCCGCCCGGTCCGTTGACGACGTGGTTGAACAGGAAGGCTCGCTCATCGCGGACTTCGACGCCTATCTCATGCATGGGGGTGTTCAGGTTCACGGGAGCGCCGGTGACATCGACGACGGCCTGCCCCGCCGCGACGCCGACATCCTGACTGGTGAAATCATGGCTGCCCGTCCGGGTAGCCTGGATGGCAAAGCTCTCCCCGGGC
>JBNGDQ010000055.1:0-8570 GCA_049975285.1 Thermoplasmatota archaeon | reverse complement strand
GCCAGCCCTCCGCCGCGTAGGAAGCCCCGCCATCCATGGCGGGGAGGACGTCACACCTCTTTAAATCTATAAGCATAATAGTGCATCCAACAACGTTTAAAAAGAGGTACAGTATTATCCTTTACGATGAACGCCAAGCACGTTAACCCCGTCATTATTTTAATGTTCATTGTATTTATCGTTGGTATTTCAGTATTTCACTTTTCAGGTGAGGGGCAACTTTCAGGAGATACCGCCCCGCCCATCAGCGAGATAACATATGCCGGTCGCTCATGTGAGGTGGATGGTCATACTTGTATCTCTGACCGCACTGTCATCTGGCTAAATACCACAGATCCAAGTGGTGTCTCCTATGTACATTACGAGATATGGAGAGATAGCAACGGTGACGACGTTTTTGAGACGCTGGAAAAAGAGGCAACTGTTTTCGACAACAGTCAAAATGATTCTGATAGCTCACCTGATATAGATATTAATTTTACAATCGCATCGGAATGCCACCATAAAATAGAATATTTCGCTGTCGATTCCCTGGGAAATGCTCCGGCCAGCGGAGATTATGAGCTACGAGAAGAATGGAACTACTCATTTCAGCCGCATGTAACGCATTGCTTTGAACCTAAATCCTTCTATTATTACCCCGAATATAGAAAAATGGTGTTTGGGTCGTCGCCCGCCGTGGCCAATCTGCTCGTGTCAACTCCCTACATGGAAATCGTCTGCGGAAGCGATGAACTCAAAAATAATTATCCGGAAACGCCTGTAAATAAACAGGAAGACACCGGGCTCTGGCGGTGCTGGTCGTCCGATGGAGATATAATATGGGCTAGGATTACCGAGACAGACCAGGCAAGGAGTTCTCCTGCTATTTGCGACATCAATGGTGACGGCACGCTGGAGATTGCAGCCGGAACCACAAGCGGCTGGAACGTCGAGGTTATGGATAGCGACGGCAACTTTATCTGGACATTCCCTGCCAGACGATTTACCGGAGGCTCATTTTGTTGGCATTCTTCACCGGCTCTTGTCAATGTGAGCAGTGATGATGGCAGCTCCGACGGAAGCGATTTAGAGTTGATAATCGGCAACAACCCATATCATAGTGTGTGGTGCTTTGACGGGGATAACAGCGACGGGATGGATAATGGCATTACCCTTCCACGTGGTTACTGGGGAGATTCCCCTCTTTTTCTATGGGAACATAAGGATTTGGGTGACGAGGGCACCGACTGGGATGTCCTCTGGGTTTTCGAGAACAGCAAGCCTATTATAGCTTCTCCTGCCGTAGCAGATATCGACAATGATGGCTACAAGGAGGTGGTAATCGGCTCATTGGATAGCAACGTGTTTGCCATCAATGCCTCATCTGGTACCAAGAAATGGGAATTCTCAACCGATGCCGAAGTTTATTCTTCAGCTGCTCTTGCCAACCTCGACGACGACCCCCAGCTTGAAGTCGTAGTGGGGTCAAATGACAGCTTTCTGTATTGTATTGACGGCTTAACAGGGATGCAACAATGGCGTTTTGATACAGGCGGCGCTGTTTATTCATCTCCTTCAATTGGTGATGTGGACGGCGATGGACAGCTTGAGATCGTCTTTGGCTCGCTTGACGGACACATTTACTGTGTTGATACATCTGGGTCTGAGGAATGGAATACATCTACCGGCGGCGCTGTTTATTCTTCTGCCGCATTCAGCCAGGTTCCTCCATTGTCGCCCTATCAGTGGCCGATGTTCCGACTAAACTGTGCAAGAAGCGGATATTATGACGAGGAGGTCGGCTCCACGGGATTACACATTTTTATCGGCTCAGATGACTTCAATCTCTATAAACTGTACGGTACCAATGGCTCGATAATCTCGCAGTTCACCACGTATGGGCCTATCCATACCTCCCCGACGGTTGCAGATATCGACAGAGATGGAGCTGTTGAAATTGTCTTCTATGACTGGGGAGATGAAGAGGGCGGAACAGGTGATGATGGGGGGCTCACTGATACGTTCTGGTGTCTGGAAGAGCCATACTACGTGACCCCGGACGTGGAAGAAATATACGTCGATGTATCTCCGCCTCAAATTAACAAAACAGTGGGTGACCCGCACGTGGAAATTTCCAGCGAGGAATACTATATCACGTCCACCACGCCAATAACGGTTACCGCATCTGATCAGGGATGCTGCATCGGAGACATCACGCTTGAGTATAAGATAAATGACGGTGAATGGCAGGCTGTAACCGGCGACATATTTATCGAAGAGGAATGCACACATATGCTGTATCTGCGGGCAAGGGACTGCCTTGGAAATACCGCTTACGACAATGAAACATTCCACGTGGACGATACCCCGCCGGATTCTGCTAAAGAGGTAGGGTATCCGCGTTACGGGCAGGACGACGAGTTCGTGACCACGTCCACCACGTTTTATATCAATGCCAGCGACGTTGGCGGCTGTGCAGTCGGAGCAAGACGCCTTATCGTTCAGGTTCACAGGGATGACAACCACGACCACGTATTCCAACATCCCGAGGAGCGCGTGCTTTCTCTCAGTGTTTTGGATAACAGCATCAACGATAACAACCCTGCCGTAGGCGTCATCAACGTCACCATTTCCTTCGGCCAGGAATGTTACCATCGGATTCGATGGAGAGCGGAAGACCTGCTTTTGAATATCGGTGGATGGCATAACCAATATCATTACGCCGATGATACGCCGCCCACTGGTATCTTCGACGTTGGCGACCCCTACTGTGTACTGGTTCCCGGCGAAGAATACTGCATTACGACGGGCAGCCCACTGTGGATAAATGCGACCGATGAGGGAGCCACTGCTGCATGTACGGTGGGTGACTACATCCTTCATTGGGCGATCTGGAATGAAAGCGGCCTGTATGACAGCGATACACTCGACAATAGCAATGCAACCCTCTCAATCGGCGAGGAATGCAACCATACCCTTGGCTACTGGACGAAAGATGCATTGGGTAACCGATGGCCTGTTGCAGGATACCACAATGTTACTCTTCGCGTGGACGACAAAGCTCCATTGGTGAGTATATCAGTCGGCGAGCCCAACTGCAGCGAAGCACCCGGTGGAGGATACTGTGTGACGACTGGTACCCCGATTACCATCGATGCCAATGACCAGGGCTGTTGCCCGGGAATAATGGTCATGTATCGAATCTGGAACAACACCTACGATGCTGGCTGGCAAACAATTAGCACGCCATACACGTTTACGTTTGAAGAGCAATGCCGACATAATCTGTCCGTCAAGGCATTTGACTGCCTGGGAAACCTTGTATTTGAAAATATAACCTTTTATGTAGATGATATCGCACCGGTCATCATTAAAACAGTGGGTCAGCCGAGCCAGGCAGATGTAATGGGGGCAGACTTTTCCATCGCTACCATCACCCCGATAACCATTGACGCATCTCCAGGGTGCTGTCCCAATATGAGCGTTGCATACCGTGTCGACGAGGGCGAGTGGATTCCTGCCGATGTGCCAGTAACGATTACACCATTCTCGACGGAGGGATACCACACGCTGGATATACGAGCATCCGACTGTCTTGGGCACGTATCATACGACAACGAAACCTTCTATGTGGAAGAATACGCTCCGTTGTTAGAGATTTATAAAATGGATTCTCAGGACCCGGTGCCTGCAGGAGGGGTGTTCAACTATACTATCAGTGTTACTAATAGCGGCACGCTCAACGCTACGCAGGTCACTGTTACGGATACGTATGACGAAAACGTATCCTTCGTTGCTGCATCTCCGTCTCCGTCGAGCGGCAACGATACATGGGTCTTTTCGACGCTCAACATTTCCGAGACTAGGACCATCAACATCACCGTCCGGGTTCATTCGCCCTTGGAAAGTGGAACGCGTCTCAACAACACGGTTGCCGTCACCTGTGATGAGGGAGTCTCAAACCAGACATGGGAGGACACCGACGTGTTTTCAGCTCCTGTTCTCGATATAGAAAAAACCGCTCACGATTCCAACGGGCTGCCCCTTTACCCGGGAGACACCATTTCCTATCGGATATTCGTCAATAATACGGGAAGCATGAACCAGCTTGATAATGGTGGTGATGAGTTGCAGGATGTGATTCCGGGGCATGCAGCCTTTGTTGATGGGTCGCTTACTTGGAGTTCGGGTGTGGCGGTCTATGATGCGGGCAGCGACATGATTCGGTGGAATGGGGGGGTTGATGTGGGTGAGACGGTGGTCATCATGTTCAATGTGACGGTTGATTTTCCGTTGGATAATGGGACATGGATTAATAATACGGCCTGTCTGTTCTGGGATAGTGACGGGAATAATACGAATGATGCGACATCGTGCGCGTCGGCGAATCTGTCGGTGGTGTCGTCGCCTGAATTGTCCATCATAAAGACAGATGACCCGGATCCGGCGCATCCGGGATATCTGCTCAATTATACGATTACGGTTACGAACACAGGGGATGCCAATGCGACCGATGTGGTGATTCAGGAATCGTATGATGACAATGTGAGTTTTGTCGATGCGACGCCGTCTCCTGATGTTGGTGATGATGCGTGGAATATTTTGCTGTTGCAGCCCGGCGAGACGGTGGTCATTGAGGTGCAGGTTGCAGTGAGCTCTATTTTGGAGCCGACGTATCTGAACAATAGTGTCAACGTGAGCTGCCGGGAGGGGGTGTTCAATGAGACCTTTGAGTTGACGAGGGTTATCTCTGCGCCGACGCTCGACATCGTGAAGGAGGCCGTCGATGTCGATGGCGCGCCGTTGCATCCGGGGGACACGATTCAGTATGTCATCAAGATTAGCAATACGGGTGACAAGCATCAGCTTGATAATGGTGGTGATGAGTTGCAGGATGTGATTCCGGGGCATGCAGCCTTTGTTGATGGGTCGCTTACTTGGAGTTCGGGTGTGGCGGTCTATGATGCGGGCAGCGACATGATTCGGTGGAATGGGGGGGTTGATGTGGGTGAGACGGTGGTCATCATGTTCAATGTGACGGTTGATTTTCCGTTGGATAATGGGACATGGATTAATAATACGGCCTGTCTGTTCTGGGATAGTGACGGGAATAATACGAATGATGCGACATCGTGCGCGTCGGCGAATCTGTCGGTGGTGTCGTCGCCTGAATTGTCCATCATAAAGACAGATACACCTGACCCGGTTATGGCGGACAGCGAGCTCGTCTACCGTATATGGGTGAACAATTCCGGCAATGCAAACGCGACCAATGTCGTGGTGCGGGAAAGCTATCCTCCGGGCACGACGTTCGTGTCGGCCACGCCTGAACCATTGTCACCCGATGGGCAAGCATGGCATTTTTCTCGTATCAATGTGGGCGAGAGCAAGCTCATCGAGATTCATGTTGACGTGGGCACAATGCCGAACGGCAGCGTGCTGCTCAACGAGGTTAACGTGACCTGCGACCAGGAATTATACAATGAAACCACGGAGGAGACAACGGTGCTGTCGGAGCCAGTGCTGCTGATAAATAAAACAGTGTCTTCAGCCGTCGTTGAGCAGGGGGGTTCCATCACCTACAGCATTGTGGTCAGCAACACAGGGACGGCCCCTGCCACCACCGTCATCGTGCAGGATACCTATGATGCTGCTGTTACGTTTGCTGGGGCATGGCCTTACCCGACATCTGGCAATGGATTCTGGGATTTGGGGGAGTTAGCCGCCGGTGCATCAGAGACGATAACGGTGCAGGTGGACATATTAACCGAAATCGAGGAGGGCACGACGATTGTCAACTATGTCAATGTGACCTGTGCTGAGGGCAAGGAGGACCAGGACTGGGCGAACGTGTCGATTACGTCTGAGCCGCCGGACACGTGGAAGGTGTTCCATGGAATCGTGCGCAACGTTACCTATTATGAGGGGGGCGAGGGGTACCTCATTCATTATATCACTTCTGATACTACTATAACCCTTAAGGCGATTGACCTGCCGGAAGGGGCTGGCTCTGGCGTCGAGCATACTTATTACCGGATATTCAAATGGAACGACAAGGCTGGAAAATGGGAGATATTGTTCAACTGGCAGGAATACGGTGTATGGAAGACAAAGCATCCATACGATCCTATCGACCTCTACGAACTCGGCATATTCTACGGCAAAACACCCTGCGGCAAATATCAGATAGAATTTTACAGCGTCGACAAGGCCGGTAACTTCGAGGGTATGGAATGGAACGATGTCATAGTTGACTGTTTGCCCCCTGCGTCAATGGTGCAGCCGCTCCCGCCCGTTGTGGAAAACGAGTCGGTGACCGTTTCGGCGACGGCGAGTGATGATGCAGCCGTTGCGAATGTTACTCTATGGTATAGGTATAGTGAAGACAATGAAAGCTGGACGGACTGGACAGTCTACGGCACAAAAACGAAGCCGTACACGTGGGAGTTCACGCCGCCGGAGGGTGATGGCTTCTACCAGTTCTACAGCGTGGCAGCCGATTATGTGGGCCACACAGAGGCAGCCCCTGATGCATCGACCACACCGGATGCCTGGTGCGAGTTCACCTATGCGCCATGGGATGTCAACAACGACGGCAGGGTCAACATCTTGGATGTCTCGTTTGTGGCCGACCACTGGATGGAGACGCCGTCGCATCCGGACTGGAATCCCGCGGCGGACGTGAACGGTGACGGGAGAGTTGACATCCTTGATATCGTGCTGATTGCGGAACACTGGACCGGCTAGCTGCCCTTTGTGCAGTTATCATTGACCGAGGGAGTGCCACTAGTGTTCCTTGGCTTGTTTTGCATCGTGGCGGAAAAACCATAGAACGCCGTGGATGGTCATAGGCCTTATGAGTTCTTATGCGTTCAGGCCGGGAATACTGCGTGGTCTGGAGCGGAGCGTAAGACCCGCAGATGAGAGGCCTGCTCATCTTTTTAACATCCAACCAGATAGTGTGTCTGTCGCGCGCGGCAGACCATAGCGGTCTGCCCGTGGATGGCGCGACAGGACTACAAAAGACTATGAAAGATATGAGCGTGAGCTATAAAAAGCATGTGGGTGACACCCGGAATAACTGGGTGACAATGATGTTTGTGACCAAGTATCGGTTTAACTGCTTCAGGAAACAATCGCATATCGATACATGCCAGCAGGCGTTCCGGGAACTGGAACAGTTCGGGTTTGCATTTGGTGATTTTGGTTTTGCCGGAACCCATGTCCACTTTCAGGTGAACATCCCCAAGCGGTATTCGGTGCAGGATGCCGAGATTATGTTGAAGTCTCGGAGTGCCAGGCGGATGTTTGAGCGACATCCAGGCTTTCGAAAGCGATATCCGCGGGGCAGTTTCTGGAGTGGCTATGAGCATCATGAGTCGACTGGAATCATCAACTTGGAGGAATCCAGTGCATATCTGCAAGGACAACCGGATCATCATGGCGTGTCCGTTATAGACGATGTTCAGCAGCGATTGCCGGGGTTCACCGCCGAGTGAGATGCGGCATGCCCGAAGGGCGTGCCGAGGAACGAAGGCGGAACGGGGTTATAGGGGCGCAGCCCCTATTTCACGTCTCTATCTTTCTTGAGGCTCATTTTTAATTTAAACAATTCCTTCCTAAACACGCAGATAAGGGGCTGAATAGCTGGTATAAGATCCTCATTTCTAGTTACATCAAAATAATGCTTCAATTCTATGAGCCTGTTGTAACAATTCACCAGTTCTCTCAATGTCTGCGGGAAAGGATTTCCGTCAACTCCTTTTTTACCTTCGTCAGGATTATGTGGTTTTGGCTCGACTATATATGCAAGTTCATAGCCCCTTCTCCGGCCGTCTTTTGTCTTGTACAGTATATGTTCTTCTATCATGCAGGGCAAAATTCGGCTTAAGAAACGCTTGGTTGTATTCTCCGGGCTTTTATACTGCTGGTTGCCATTTTTAATGAGGAAATGGCGCTTTTCAAGACAGGTTTTTTTTAATGTTGTGTAACTCAGTAGCTCATCTTCTGCGGCAAGAATTTTTAACAGCTCCCTTATTTTTATTTGAGTATGGGGTGAAACCCGGATATGACGTTTGATTTTTTTGATCGTGAGTCTATAGAGCTCTTTAAAGGTGACCTGGGGTTTGTTGACAGGTTGAATTGTAGGTTTTTCAATGCATCTACAATCCTTGTCAACATTAGACACAATAATATGAATGCAAGAGTTTAATATCTTGTTTGCCGGATATCGATTACCATCGATGGTATCCGATAGATAGAAAAATACAGTCGAGTTTAGAATTATGGAAGAAGAAAATTCTGAGTTGCTTATGCTAGAAAGAGAATTTAAGGTACAGGAAAGAAGCCGGAGCATACAAATAACAATTCCTAAAAAAGCGGCGAGGATGTTAAATATTTCAGACGGCGATCATGTCAAATACTTTGTTCACAAAAAAGGTCGGTATTTGATAGTAGTTAAAAAAGACCTTATCAGGGGAACAAAAGTGAATCTTCCTGTTGTCGGGGAAGCTTATCTTGAAGGCTCATTGTCACTAGTGCAATGACAATTTAGTTAAATCACATAATACTTTGATAATTTTCTATCT
>JBNGDQ010000054.1:0-8682 GCA_049975285.1 Thermoplasmatota archaeon | reverse complement strand
AGACATGTTAACTGTTTTTTGCTACATAAATATTTGCCAAATCAATCTCATAATGATAGGCATAGGGGAGTTCAGACTCGACCGATAAGCATGCCCGTGGTGCCTGTGTCCTTGAATCTTACCTAAAGATTTAGGGATAGCCTGTCTCTTCCGCCGGATGGTGACCACTATTCTGGGTCACATGGGCTGTGAAATCCAGTAATCTATATGAGATTTAAGGGAGAGGAGGTGCACATTGCTGTGGACCTGATGTCAGCAGGTTTCTTTCGACCACTGCTATCCCCCCTCGGGGAATTGCTCTGGGCAGGATGTAAACCGTTCATATATATAAAAATATAAATATACAAAAAAACGTCTTCATGCGACCGAGAAAAAGGAGGTTTCAAAAAGGACTGTGGCAGGCACCCCTGGTAGTAGGCACGTGTGCAGGCACTCTCCGACGTTTGACCGCATCACAGGTATATTGGCCCCTGTGGCCAGTAAAAACCGAGCATCAAGTGTTTATGGCACGATAATTAGGGTTTACGGTAAGCACCATTCCGCAATTCGAATTGTGAGACAACGTGGTCCACTGGTTGAGGTCAATTGATGCCTCTACAGGGATCATATTTCCACCAATTGACACAATACTACCAATTGGTGAAATTGGTTGAATTGGTACGAATGCAGACCCTGTGAGGGTAGGTTGGCAGTGGTAGGCATTATAGCAGTTGCCGTAGTGCTCCAGTACAATAGTTACGACCAATGGTGTGTTCAGCAAGGTATAAATACGGTTTTTTAATAATAGGTGTGAGGCACATGGAGGAATCATGAGAAAAGAAGTTTTTGCGGTGGTTGCTGTTGTGGTGTTGGTGGGAACTGCGATGGGGGCTATGATGTATGATAACGAAGGTGAGACTTCTGATAATGCCTGGCGAAACGACATCATGGAGAAATCTTCGTCTACTGAGGAAGATGTAGATAATAGCAGCGGCATCAATCACGAAACGCATGCTGCAAACTATAATGGAATAAAAGAAAACTCTGATATCTGCCTGCATTTTTCCTTTGAAAGGCCAGTGGTGGAAAAGGTATCTATCTGGGACGAAAGATTTGATAGAATTTCTATGCAGGGCCTTCAAAATGATGGGATGCCAGGCGAGCCACGAATGCCTGTCAAGCCGGTGAATGTGAAGGTGCCGCGGGGATGCTCTGTTGAAAAGATTGATGTAACAGTTGAAGGAAAGACATATATGGGCGACGGCTTTATGGTTGAGCCCTGTCAGCAGCTAATTCCATTATATTATAATGTAAAGATTGGTGATGAGACACCTATGGCGACAAGCCCTAACTCCAACATATATGATTCATCTGAGGAGTATCCAGACACTGTTTTAAAAAAGATGTCCGTTCAGAGATGCCGGGGCTACAATATTCTTCTTTTGAAATTGTATCCCGTCAGCTACATCCCCGAATCAGGGCAGCTATACTTCTACAAACACATCACCATCTCCATTTCTACATCTGCTGAATCTCAAGAGATGGATGTATCACATTATACATCCAACTATCGGGGATTGCCCAGAGATAAACGAAGAGTACAGCAGTTAGTGGACAACCTAGAAACCACGAGCGATGAACCGGTAAAAACTGCCAGCAACGCTGCCTCCATTTATTATGTGATTATCACGAAAAATGGCTTTGCAGAAGCTTTCCAAAACCTGACAAATTGGAAGGAGAGCAGGGGCACCTATACAAACTATAGTAACCTGACCACCAAAATTGTGCTCCTTGAAGATATTACGGCGAACAGCAGTTTCTGGTACAACGGCTATTGGGGTGATGGCGGCGATGAAAGCATCTTTAACGACACTCAATGTCAGATTCGCAATTTTATAAAGATGGCCTACAACAACTGGAGCACAGACTATGTATTACTAGGAGGAGATGCTGATGAACCAATAATTCCCCATAGGGGGGTATACGCAGAAGTTAGTGAGGTTGATGAAGATATTCCATGTGACATGTATTATGGCTGTCTTGATGGAAACTGGAACGATAATAGCAACGATAAATGGGGGGAAGACGGGGAAGCAGACCTTTTCGCAGAAGTCTACATCGGGCGGGCACCAGTGGATTCTGTCAGCGAGGCAAATAATTTTGTTCATAAAACTATTGCCTATGAAAATGCAACTGCTCATAATGCAGAATATTTAAAAAACGCCTTGATGGTAGGTTCAATATTAGACTCTAAAACTGAGGCTGCGAATGTGAAAGATAGCGTTGCTGGTATAATCCCTCAGTATACCACCAAAAAATCATATCACCGAGACGGAACCTACAATAAAAGTTTTATCCTCAGCGAAATGGAAAATGGCACCCATATTGTAAATTATGCAGGTCACTCAAATAATGATGTTTTCACATCTCCACATTGCATCGACATAAATGATGTAAATTCTCTCACAAATAATCAATATTTCTTGGTATATAGTTACGGTTGCTATTCTGCGGCTTTTGATAATAGGACTTCAACTAATGGTTATACTGCTTATGATGCAGTCGGTGAACATTTTATAACTGCTTCAGGAGGAGCGTTTGCCTACATTGGAAACTCACGGTACGGGTGGTATAGCCCCGGGACAATAACTGGTCCAGGTGCCAGGTACGATCGATCCTTTTTCCGCACGTTAATGAATGGTACAACACATCTTGGTGCGGCGCTACAACTGTCCAAGGAAAATCTAGGGTACGAGCATAGATGGACCTATTATACGCTTAACTTGCTAGGTGATCCGGAAACGCAAATAAAAACCAACATTACTCCTCCTACCGCTCATTTTAACACAGTAAAAGAATACCGGCTTACACCTCCCAACTATTGGAGTAAAGAACCAGTAGCTTTGAACGGCACTGCTTGCAAGGGAAATTCTATTGACACAACATTTTCACATTACATAGTTGAGTATGGGATAGGTGTGAATCCTTCAGCATGGCAATCAGATGGTATAACTTTGGTTAACGATGGCAATAACGAAGTTATAAATGATACGCTTGCTTACTGGAATAACAGCAATCTAAGCGAGGGTTTCTATACCCTCCGGCTGACGGTATACGATGATAGTGGAGAAATTGGGAGGGACTGGTTTGTGGTAGAGGTATGGCCTATTGCATTTCTCAACGTTAGCATAATCGATTTCGATGGAGTTGAAAAATCACCAGATGAAATAGGAAGGTTTATGGGATATGTTTTTAATATCAGTAATCCAGATGAAATATGGGATTTAGTCAGTTGTCATTATCACATTGAATTAAAACTAGGAACATATGGGGTAAGTCTCTCTAGTTGGCCGTTTGATTTCTATTCTAATGATAAGTGTGTTGGAGCTTATTTATCCAAAAAAGTTTCCATAACGAATAAAATAATAGGTAAAATAGTAAATGTTACTTTTGATTTGCGGACTGCCAAAAATATATCTGTTGATTTATCTACGCTATCTAGTAAACCCGTGTGGGATAGGGCTGCTTTTGCTGGATATGCCTATGATGGAACTCGTGTTTATTGCGGAGTAAGATGGACCTGTCTATGGGAAGATATACCAGAATATTACTTCGATAAATCTGACGGTTATTTGTATTTTAATTCATCTAATGAATTGAATGATACTTTTACCATATTGTACGAAGGAGTTCCTCAAGGAGTAAAAGATTATGCTATGGCAGAGGAAATGTATTTTGGCGGTTGGTCATTCACAAATCCAGACCCTTCACAGGTCTATAGTGGCATAGCCAAGGTAGCTCTCTATAACATTACCTATTCTGTTCCTGGATTAATTCCTTGTATGAGTTTAACATCAACATGGTATAGTTGTTTTACGAGTGGATGTTGGCATCCTGATAGATATTTTTTATGCTATCCTGATGACCGTCCCTTTCCTGCTTATGGCTTCGCTCAGAAGTTTTTTGTCAATCCTTCTTTTATGTGGGAGCTAGAATATTTTACAAGTTATGATGGGAAAGAGAGTCAGAACTTTTTGCCAACGTACTGCAATGACGAGCCATGGGGAAATCTAACAGATGGAGAAACCGGGAATTTCATAGTGGGTGAAGTACCTCTTATTCCCTCTTATATGAATAACACACGCGATGATACATATGAATATGCTCAATTAATTTGTCCTGTATTTAAAGACAAGCATGGCTCAATTTTTGCTCCTCCTCATCCTGATGGTTGTGACATCCATTTCTTCAAGAATGGGGAAGAATATAGAAACTGGGGCTTCGATCCTTGGTGGCAGCACTCGGACTGTAAAACCCAATGGATTAAGGGTACAACTCAGGCATGTAGGATGTCTGTTAACGCTACCACCACTATGCCGCTCTATAATCATCTCACAGTTGATTATTGTTTTGATGCCTCTCAAGATGACATTACTCCTCCTCGAATCAATGATATTGATGCTCCAATGTTCTTCACATCTGATACACCCTATTATATAGGAGTCAATTGTTCCGACGACAACGGAATAGGTGATGTTACTATCAAATACAGATATGATTGCCATGATTGGAATCCATTAAGCGTCATTGAGAGTACAAACCGATATTATACCGCCACTATCTATAACGTCCCAGCAGATATCGACAATATTTCATTACAAATTATGGTCACCGACAATAGCGGCAATTTAATTAAATACCAAGCCGAGCCTGTAGCATTGAGGCGGCGGGAAACATATTTGACACTTAACAACACTGGTACAAATCCCATAGAGATAAGTGGGAGATTAACTGAGGAAAATGGCAGTTGGTTGCCTTTTGTTGCTATCAAAGTTTATCGGGATGGAGTTTTCTACAAAAATATTCAAACAGATGAAAATGGGTATTATAATTCTTCGGTGGAGGGATCAGGAAGAATAGCATGTGTTTCGCCGCAAATTGGAGTATATACGACGGCAACTGCCATAGGGAACCTGTGTCCCGTGGCTGATTTTTATTTTATCCCAGTTTCACCCTCCCCGGTTAATAGCATCACTTTTGTTGACCTTAGTCATGATAGCGACGGCAGTGTTGTCAACTGGTCGTGGGATTTTGGTGATGGCAACATGAGCTATGAACAATACCCAAATCATCAATACGGCAAAAAAGGAACCTATATGGTTACTCTCACTGTTCGTGATGATGATGACGATTGCAACACAACGATACAGCAACTTGTCATAGGGACCATTCATCCCACAGCTCAGTTCACCTGCAATCCAACTGCTCCGCTGCTTTCTGAATTGGTTACCTTCAATGATACGTCTTTTGATACTGATGGTGTTATTGTGAATTGGACTTGGCATATTAGTGACGGATTCGTAAGTTATGAGCAGAATATCACGCATCAGTTCAGCGGCAATGGGACCTTTGAGGTGATGCTGACAGTGAGGGATAATGACAGTGCCACTGACTCTGTGATTAAACGAGTTGTTGTGGGGTTGTCTCTTCAGGAGGGCTGGAATCTTATTTCTGTCCCAACTTCTTATGGCTATAGCAATCAGAGTTTCATCGACAACATATCGGGCTGCACCGATGCCTACGAGGCCTATCAAACCGGCGACAACACGACCTTTATGGTGCTGTATCAGGCACAAGCTAATATCAGTCCGCCGTCTCGTGGCAAGGGAGCCGACTACAAAATAGTGTTGTTGAAGGATATGTTTCCCCTGGTTGGGTATGCGGTGCCCACGCAACGCTATAGTCCCCCGGGGGGTGGACGGTAATCTTTACCAGGAATTAGGGGTTAAATCCTCTCTTCAGCTACATTAAATAATACATCAATGTCATTATCGGTCCTGATAGAAGGAGACTTTTTTTTGCCACGCCCGGCTGACTTTTTTATTTTAATTGGATTATAGTCCAACTAAAATGTTTTTTGATGGGCCCCCTTCCCACTATCTCTTGTCGGCACGGGCGAACAATGTATAAATATCAGGCCTGTTTATTGTCCAAGGGGATTCACTATGTGTGTGGGAATGAAGCATGTAGACGGCGAGCACCGGGGAGAGGTGAAGCTGTATGCGCTGAGCACCTGTTTGTGGTGCATGCGTACCAAAAAACTGCTGGACAGCCTGGGGGTGGAGTATTCCTATGTGGATGTGGACCTGCAGGACGAAGAGGAGCAGAAAAAAATCGTGGAGAAGGTGCGCCAGTGCAACCGGCTGGGGTCCTTTCCCACCACCGTCATCGATGGCCGGTGCATTGCCGGGTACAAGGAAGACGCCATCAGGGAGGCACTTGGCTATGGACCTTAAAGTCTCCGAGGAAGAGGTGGACCGCCTCTACCAAAAACTGAACAATGCGGCGGAAAAAACGGGGTACCACCTCAATCCGGACAGCGAGCTGACCCGGGAGCTGGTGCGGGGCCTGCTGGTCAACAAGCAGCGTTATGGATACATGGCCTGCCCCTGCCGGCTGGCCTCCGGAGACCGCACCGAGGACAGAGACATTATCTGTCCCTGCGACTACCGAGATGCAGACCTGGAGGAATACGGGACCTGCTACTGCGCCCTGTACGTCTCCCGGGAGGTGGTGGAGGGCAAAAAGGAAGCGCGGTCCATTCCCGAGCGGCGCCCTCCCAAGGAGGAAAGGGAACACCACACCACACCGTCACCGGCCATTCCCCCCAGGGATTTACCATTGCCCGTATGGCGCTGTCGGGTGTGCGGCTACCTGTGTGCCCGCGACGAGCCGCCCGGCGAGTGCCCCATATGCGGGGCCAAGAAGGAGCGCTTTGAGCGGTTTATGTGACCACTGCATACAGCCACGTTCATACGTACTGGCGGAAGGCGGGGGTCCGGGCCAGGTCGTGCATCAATTCCTGCATCTTTTGGCGGCACTGCTGTAGCTCACCGCTGCGGGTGCTCTCCTGCACCGCCCAGAAAAGCATCGTCCACAGGTCGCGCATGACCTCCACGAAATCCTCCAGCGATGTCTCCGGCGTATTTAATCGCGGGAAATGCTGTCTGTAGACGACCTGGAAGTAGCGAGTCCAGTCACCCATCCTGTTCAACCCGTTTCCTCTATCAAAAAAGAGGTCTTATAGTTTATCTTTTGCTGAACAGAGTGCCTGTCAAGTTTCACGTGCTTCTTTTTTTCTCAGCAGCAGAACAGCGGTGGCCGCCGCAGAAAGGAAAAGGAACATCTCGAACGACGGAGTTTCCTCCTTTTGCGCATTGGTTCTCCCCCTGTAGGAGTAGGAGAGCAGTTCCTTGGTTGTGGTGCCACCTGTCCCGTTAGCCCCCCAGTGGAGAACTTCCTTCACCACATTGCCAACCACGGGAGTATAATAAATCAGGCTGGCGTTATTTCCGTCAGACCCCTTTCCCACAGTTACCTCGTAGCAGTCAAAGGTGCCTGCAGGCGTTGACACCTCCGTCATATGCAGACATGTGTAATAAATGGTGACATTTGGGGGTTGCTCGGGTGGCGGCATGAGATATATACCTGTCCACAGCCCAGTCCACGTCCATGTCTTGCCAACCGAGAGGGGAAAATCCAGTCGGACAAAAGGCGGCGTGGGAGACCAAGCGGAGAGCACCTCGGAGCCCTGTACCGTCTCCGTTTTCACCACGGCATGGTCAGACCGACGGAGATACTGCAGCCCCAGCGTGCCCTTCCCCATGTCATATTCAGCAGCGTCCAGCGTCGACACTGTGATATTTTCTCCCCAGACCCCACTAGCCGCCCCATTCAGCAGACTGCCCACAACCACCACATCATAGGTCTCATTGTGCACCGTCACCGTCATGTTACCCACGACCGTCTCCGTAGCCGTAAACGAAACGTTATGCCACACCGTATAGGATGTCCCATTGCCGTCGGACGGCTGAGTCGTTGTCTCTGTCCGCCAATGTGTATGGTTATATGCATACTGCCAGTAATCGCCCGCCTCCCACCAGGGAACATCTGCCGAATCTGTAGAAGTCCTGCCGGCGGGGAGCATGGCGGCGAGAAGAAGAAGGGCGATGCCAGTCACCCATGTGCCTCGTTTCATACTGGTTATACAACCTCCACGATGAACGATGCCCGTGCCTCGTTTATCGCCAGGAGCGAAGGCAGGATGGTAGTTAGTCCCTCGACTTCTATCTCGACCAGGCCGACAGTGCCCTTCTCCACATCGTCTCTCAGGGCGAGCGCGATGTCATCTGTCTTTGTTTCCCCCTGCTGCAGGGGAAACGTTGTCTGCGAAGATGAGACGGTCAGCCATGACGGCGACCGCACCACCGACACCTCAGCCCAGACGGGGAAATACTGGAAGAAGAACGGCTGATAGGACACCGTCATGTGTGCCTCGCCGCCTCCATATCTGGTGACGGTGACTTCCTGCTCATCCATATCGACCTGCATCTGCCCCCATGATATCTGGACGAGGGATGACTCTCCGATGCAGTTGATGCCCAGCGGAGTCACTCTAAACGTGCAAAAGCGGCGTGTCTCGCCGTCGTCGTTGAGGTAGGCGTCGAGCGTGTGGGCGCCGAGGCCCGTTTTTATCGGTATATCGTAGAAGTGCACCCGCTTGGATTTCCCCATAGTGATGGTATCGGTCACCGTCTGGCTGTCCAAGAACGTGTTCTGGTCGAGGTAGATGCTGACGGTGAAGTCCCCGGTTGTGTTGATGGAAGCGTGATTTCTCACTAGGACGAGGATGTCCACGGTTTC
>JBNGDQ010000053.1:4672-8718 GCA_049975285.1 Thermoplasmatota archaeon | reverse complement strand
AAGGCTGAGATGGGCATTGCCTGGGCTGGATAACGATTTTATAGTATCCTCGCGATGCTTGCCATATGAAAACAGTCTATCTGTGCATCATCGCGGCCGCCATCATCGGGATGGCGCCGTTGAGTGGTATCGCCCTGTATGAGAACGAGCATGGCTCAGTGATTGATGCAGCTGCCGGGGATGACGATCTTGACCCGTTGAGCGATGTAGAGGTGACCGTCTGCATTGAAAAGATTCGGTCGCTGGAGGCGGATGACGTGCAACCGGAGCCCATCGACTGGATAGATCTGGTGAGCGACCCTGACTTTTATGTGAAGGTTTTCATCAATGGCGAGGAGTTCATCAGCCCGGTCTGGCGGAATCAGAAATATGTCTACGAGGAATGGTCCGCCACGGCTGATGTGCCCGACGACGAGGAGTTCGTCGACGTGGTCATCGAGCTCTGGGATAAAAATCCCGGCCTGGATCGGCTGTGTGACCTGAGTATCAATGATGCGAGGTATCCCTACAGTTACACCGCCAATCTGACGTATAGTATAAAGACGGGTCACTGGTGTGGAGACGACTATGTCCCCTACGATGAAAACTGGTGCGGCCCCGACCGAAGCGGCTACGGCCGTTTGAATGGCTGCGATGACAACAGCCAGTATCAACATGACCGGGACTGTGAGCTCTGGTTCGACATCAGGCAAAGCGACCCTGACGGGGATGGCATCCCCTACTGGACGGAGGTTAACGTCTACGGCACCGACCCCGCGGTGGACAATACCGGGGAGGATGCCGACGGCGACGGTGTACCCATCGAATGGGAGCACACATGGGGCCATGCTCTGGTGGAGAACTGGTGGCGGGACACCATCTATCCCGTCTGGTACTATGACCCCTTCACCTGGGAGGACCACGAAAACATGGATCCGGATGACGACGGGCTCACCAATGTCGAGGAGTATCTGACCGCACAATGGGGCTCCGATCCATTCAGGGATGACCTGTTCATCGAGCTCGACCAGATGGAAGCCGGCGACGACGGAGAGCCGGCCAGCATGCTCCCTGAAGGAGCGAAAGAACGGCTGCAGACCGCCTACGACAAGCACAACATCGTCTACCACCTGGATGACGGCTGCATGGGCGGCGGGGAGATGATACCCTTCGAGGAGGAAACCGGCGTGGAGGAACTCCGCGAGGACTACTATTACGATTACTTCCTGCATGGCGACGAGGACAACTGGCGGCAGGGCGTCTTCCACTATGGTCTGGTGATATGGGATGGTGGCTTCAACGGCTACGGGATACAGCGAGACATGTGGCAGATATCCGCCAAATATATTGAACAAAAATGCCGGCAGTTGTTCTTCATCGACGAGGACATCATCTACGCCAGCGTGTTTATGCATGAGACAGGGCATTCTCTCAATATCAGGAATCCCGGCGTGGACAATTTTGACGCGATATATCCCTGGCAGCCCGAATACTGGAAATACCGGGGCTACCGAAGCTGCATGAACTACGGGCACACCTATACCCTCGTCGACTACTCTGATGGCTCACGCGGGATGAACGACTTCGATGACTGGGGCACCCTGGACCTCGCCTATTTCAATTTAGGTGGCCACTGGTAGCATACACTGAAGCAACCACTATCCATCTGCAAAACGGTAGCAGTGGTGCCATATATCGATACGTAGCGGCTATAGTAGCTGGACTATAAACTGGCTTATAGCCCTCCTTGGTTATCCATAACCTGGAGCCACCGTCCAGCCACTATATTTAAATCACCTGCCGTGTTAAGCCGGTGATGGACGAGCGGATACCGTGCCCTGGCTCATTTGTCTTCGACCGTGTCGATGGAGCCACGCTGCTCTGCCTCGTCGACGGTGAGCACTATCCCCCGGTGACACGGTGGACGCTCCAGGAGCTTGAACAGGCAGGGGGCCATATCGTTGCTCTCGTCTTCATTGGCGGGACCGAAAAAGTGGGCAACGCGGTGGAAGAGCTCCAGGACGAGCGACGTCGCTATACCATCTACACGAGCTCGGACACCTTCGATGGAACGCTCGCAGTAATAGAAAAAGCGCTGGAGGAGCACCAGCCGGATATCGTCGTTGACCTCTCGGATGAGCCGGTGATTGGATATCATGAGCGCTTTCGTATTGCGACCCGGGTGTTGCTGCATGACGCCTGCTATGCGGGAGCGGATTTCTGGTTCACGCCGCCTGAGCGTCGAAAGATGCTCAGTAAGCCAAGCCTGGCTGTCATCGGCACCGGCAAACGGGTGGGAAAGACGGCGGTCAGCGTGAGCATTGCTCGGCTGCTCGATGCTGCGGGTTATACTCCTATGGTTGTGGCGATGGGGCGCGGTGGTCCCCCGGAGCCAGAGGTCATCCGCCCCCGGGAGCTTGATATTACCCTTGATTTTTTGATAGACATCGCGGAGGGCGGCGGTCATGCGGCCTCCGACTACTGGGAGGATGCCATCCTGGCTGATGTACCCACGGTGGGATGCCGGCGCTGCGGTGGCGGCATGGCGGGCGACCCTGTTCTGTCGAATGTGCTTGCGGGTGCGATGCGGGCGAACGAGATGCCGGAGCGTTTTGTCATCATGGAGGGCTCCGGTCCGACATTGCCGCCGGTGGCGACTGATGCCTCGGTGGTTGTCGTAGGGGCTATGCAGCCGCTGCGGTACATTACTGGCTTCTTTGGCGAGTATCGCCTGCGTCGGGCTGACCTTGCCGTGGTGACCATGTGTGAGGAGCCCATGGCGACAGAAGAACAGGTGCAGCAGGTGTATGAGGGCATTCGGGAGGTGCGTCCGGACATCGATGTGGCATTGACTGTGTTTCGGCCTGAGCCTCATGGAGCCATCGAGGGGCGACGGGTGATGCTGGCCACGACCGCTAATCCAGCTATGCAGGATACGCTTTGCAGCTATCTGGAACAGGCCTATGGGTGCCAGGTGGTAGGGGTGTCCACCAGCCTGTCGGATCGAGCGCGACTTCGCCGGGATTTGGAACACCTGGATGCGGCGGATGTGCTGCTCACTGAGATAAAGGCGGCTTCGATTGATGTGGCGGCAGCGGCTGCCCGCGAGAGAGGCTGCGACGTTGTTTTTATGCATAACCAGCCGGTGGTTGTTGGGGGCACTGTTGACAGCCTGGATACGGCAGTGCTTGCCCTTTGTAACAATATATGTATCAATGAGGAGATACCATGATACGCATAATGAAGGATGGAGAGCGATACCCGTTCTCGAAGGGCATCCTGGCGAAATCCATTGCGCAGACGGGCCTGGGACTGGACGAGGTCTACGAAATCGTGCAGGAACTCCAGAAGGATCTGGATCGGCAGGGTCGGAATGAGGTCGAATCATCCCAGATAAAGCAGATGGTATGTGAGTCCCTGCTCCGCCGGGGGCATCGGGCAGAGGAGCGACACTATCGGGTGACCCGGCAGATAAAGTATCTGGAAAAACCAATTGTCGTCATGATTGGTGGAGGGACCGGCGTCGGCAAGTCTACCATCGCTGCGGAGCTGGCGCACCGCCTTGGTATCACCAGATTCATTGGGTCGGATGGCATTCGGGAGATCATGCGGTACATGGTTCCGCATGACTTTATGCCCGTGCTGCATGAGTCCTCCTTTATGGCGGGCGCCGGGCTGCGGAATCCATTCGTTCAGGAGAATGCGGTCTACGTCTTCACCCAGCAGGTCAACATGGTTAGCGAGGGCGTGCTGGCTTTCATCCGAAGGGGCATCAAGGAGGGGCTGCATACGATGCTCAACGGCATTCACCTCGTCCCTGGTTTTCTCGACCTTGAGGAGGAGCGCGATCAGATGTTTTGCTTCCAGTATATCCTGCATCTCTCGGATGTCGAGCAGCATATTCAGCATCTCTATTCCCGTTCTGAGGGCAGCCGTCGGGATCCTGATCGCTACGTCGACCGGTTGAACAATATCAGGGATATCCAGCAGTTCATCACGGATATGGCCCGGCAGCATCAGGTGCCAATCATCGAAAACCGGGATTTCGATGAAACGCTCAGCTTTAT
>JBNGDQ010000053.1:0-4572 GCA_049975285.1 Thermoplasmatota archaeon | reverse complement strand
ACGATACGGGCCGTGCTCGAGACGATGTCGCAGCAGAAGATAAAGCACATGCTGGTGACCGAGCGGGGCGACATCGTCGGCATCATTACCCTGCGAGACCTTGAAGACATGCACCGGCAGCGACTGGAGACCTACATCTCGCGGGAATAACATGCGCATCTTTCACCTCTCGGATACCCATATCGGTGAGGCCTCCGATTTCAACAAGGGAACACTCTACCGGCTGCTTGAGGCTATAGACAAGTCGGAGTGCGATGTGGTCATCCACAGTGGCGACGTGACCCAGGGCGGCCGGAGGACGGAATACACGCGTGCGAGGCAGATGCTGTCCACTATCGATGCACCAATGGTCGTCCTGCCTGGCAACCATGACGCCCGCTCTGGCGGTCTCTACCTGTTCGAGGAATACATCGGGGAAACGAGCGGCGTCCGGGAGATAGACGATGCAGTCATCATCCATGTAAACAGTGCGTTCGCTGACAGCAACCAGGGACGCATCGGCATGGTCAAGTACGACATGATGCGCCGGGCACTCAACGACTACAGCGACATGCCCATCAAGGTCATCGCGCTGCATCACCACGTGGTGCCCATCCCGCGGGCGGGCCGGGAGCGCAACGTGCTCTACAACGCGGGAGACATCCTCGACCTTATCTTGAGCAGCGATGTAGACCTGGTGCTGTCGGGTCACCGGCATTATCCCAATATTTATCGGATAGAGAACACGGTGTTCATCAATGCGGGGACGGCCTCGGCGACCAAGACGCGCTACGGCGACCTGAACTCGTACAACGTCATTGATATAGACGAGGTGAAGCAGCAGGTGACCACCATGCGAGTGGACGGGTCACTGCAGGAGCAATCGTTCCCTCGGCGGCGCCGTCACATTTTTTCTGCCTTTGGTCGCCGGGAGTTCCGGGCGGTGCAGGTCTCCAACAGCTACATCTCCGATGGCAGAGCGTTTCTCCCGCAGCATTTCCGCAACGCGGTGGACGCCATAGCCGGCTTGCAGCCGGATCTGCTGGTGCATTGTGGGGGTATCGTCCGGGAGGGTATCGCGCAGGATTATGAATTGGCCTCCCAGGAGCTCTCCCGGCTCACCGTGCCGGTCATCTATACCCCGGCAGGGCGGGATATCAACTATCTGGGGTATCATCTCTTCACCGGGCATTTCGGCCAGTTCGACCAGGCGTATTCAGATGGGAACATTCTATTTCAGGGTGTCTCCTCCGCCCAGTATGACTCGCATGAAGGCATCGTCGGGCCAACGGAGCGACGAGCGCTGCTCGACCAGCTCAATGCGGCGCCGGAGCACATAAAGGCGGTGTTTCTCCATCACAACGTGCTCCCGATTCCTCACAGCCGGGAAAAAGGACTCTTAGAGGACAGCGGAGATCTGCTTCGCGGGTTGGTCGATGCCGGCGTAGATCTCATCCTGACGGGGACGTCTTCGCATCCATTTGCCGCTCGGGTGGGCGACACCGTGGTCGTCAACGCCAACTCGTTGAGCAGCGTGTATCAGCGCAGCATGTACGGTAATTCGTTCAATCTCATCGACATCTATGAGGGTGCGATTGCCATCTTCGAGATTAACAGTCTCTGGGGTCGCCGCCGGCTGCTCGGTATTTGGAAGCGTAATAGTTGGTAAGCGTGGCCAGCCGGTGTTATATGGATTGATCGAGCACGTTCAGCAGCAGGAGAATCAGGTTCAATCCCACGAAGAAGATGATGAAATAGAAGATGTAGCGCACAGAGGTGGTAAACTGGCGGCGCACTGACCAGTCCGGGTTGTCGATGGTCTTGAACGACATGTAGAACGCGACGCCAGCAAGGGCGCTGAGCATGGCCAGCCGCTGGTTTTCCTCCAGGTTGAAAAAGTAGTCGTTGGTGCCCAGGAGGACGATGATCATGAGGAAAAATGACAGGAAGAGGAAGATGAACACCCGGGGCAACGCGCGTACTATTTTTTGGCCGACGGTGTATTTCTTTTTCCTGGCAGCCATACTTTTCTGATACCTCGTTTAGCTTTATATAGGTTCTACTTTGTTTTCGTGCAGCATCTTTGTTTTCGTCCACCAGTATGCGAGGAAGTAGAAGCCGAGCATCGAGATGTTATAGAGGAAGTCTTCCACGGGAATCGTGGTCACCCTGACACCCCAGATAGCGTTGCTGCCGTAGGTCACGACGGGCGTCGAGGTGAGCAGATAGTTGAATATCAGGAAGCCGATGAAGCTTAAGAGTAGAAATAGCCAGAAGTGGAGGGAGGCCAGCACGTCCCGGAACGCCAGGACGGCAACGATGAGGAAAACGGCGACGACGATCAGCACGGTGAAGGTATACGATTGGTCGTGGTACAGCACGGCAAGCAGGAGCGCCAGCGCGGCGATGCCTCCGTAGAGCCACCGGGGGACGGGCAGGTTCCGCTCGGGGAGATAATAGTGCAGCCCCTCATAGATGAACAGGCAACTATATGGGACAACGACGAAGAACAGTATCTCGGCCAGGGGGAGCCCGGCGATGTAGATGCCGGATGTGTATGTCTCGGAGAACGCCCAGTCACCTCGCTCCGTCGCGATGACATCCCAGATGATGTACGCGGTGCCGACTGTGAGGATGGACAATGCCACGGCAGGCCATTTACGATAGTAGCGTATGCGCCGCTCGAATGAAAACAGCAGCGGGCCGGCCAGGATAATCGCATCTAGATATAGATATTGTATCATGCTATCGGGAGCAGGACTCGACCTTCAGCGGTTTCGCCAGCAGGTTGCGTACCACGGTGCCGACGATGTAGGGCACCATGGGTTTCACCTTCGTGCGGTACACGATGAAGGGATCCTGCTGTATCTTACGGGCGGTCCACTTGTACATCTCCGAGGCGGTCTTGACGGGGATGAGATATCGTTTCGGGATATACCGAAATCCTTTTTCGGCCGATGCCTGCCATTCACAGTATTCGGCTATCTGTTCCCGGACGAAGGCGATGAAGCCTTCCGGGTTGTTATGAGTCTCCTGTTCATCCAGCGTGGTTAGTCCATGCTGATGGAGCATGTCCAGCGGGAAATAGATACGGCCAAACTTGAGATCCTCCTCGATATCTCGGATGAAATTGATGTACTGCATCGACCGGCCGAGTAGCTGCGCTGCCGGCAATGCTTTGTCGGGCAGCCGCATGATGCGGGCCATCATCAGTCCGATGACCTCTGCGGAGCCGTAGATGTACTCAAGGAGGTCATGCATCGTTGCATAGCACCGTTTCTCCAGGTCCATCTCCATGGAGTCAAGGAAGGCTTCCACCCATGATGGGTCAAAGTTACGCCGTTCGAGTAAGGCGGCGAAATGATCCACGATGACGTCACCCGTCGTATGTCCTTCCAGTGCTTCTTCGTAGCGCTGTCTGAATGCATAGAACTCCTCCGGCTGCTGTGGGACGACGTCGACGAAGTTGTCGGCGGTGCGGACGAAGGCGTACAGTCGGAAGACGTCCTCTCGGAGTTGGCGGGGAAAAAACAGGCTGCTGTAGAAGTAGGTGCGGCTGCCTGCCTTGAACGTCTCGAATATTTTTTTAGGCACCATGGTCTTCCTCGATCAGTCGATGTACTATCTGGGAGGAGATGAGGGTCACGGGGACGCCAACCCCGGGATGTGTATAGTGGCCGGCATAGTAGAGGTTGTCCACTTTTTTGCTCCGGTGATGCGGCCGGAAGATGGCGGTCTGCCGGAGCGTGTGAGCTAGGCCGAGGGATGTGCCCTTGTAGGCGTTGAAATGAGAGATGAAGTCGTTGTGGGCGAAGATGCGCTTCGTGACGACGTGCTCTCGGACGTTGACGCCGACGAGTTGCTCGAAATGATCCATAATCTGGTTGTAGTAGCGCTCCCGTATCTCTGGCGTGTCCTGGAGGCCGGGTGCCACCAGCACGAGGATAGTGATGTTTTCCCCGCCTTCGGGTGCCATGGATGGGTCGGTGTGGCTCTGGCAGCTCACATAATAACTTGGGTCGTCGGGCCATTGGGTGTCAGGGCCGAACACCTGCTGGAAGTAGGCATCCCAGTCTGGGTTGAGATACAGGTTGTGATGCACGAGCGCATCGAGTTTGGTATCCAGTCCAAGGAAGATGAGATACGAGGCCGGAGCCAGCACGCGTTTTTTCCAGTAGCGCTGCCGGTAGGTGCGGTAGCGCTCGGGGAGCATGTTCATCTCGCCGTGCCAGTAGTCGGCTGTGTTTAGCACGATGTCGGCGTCGAGGTCACCCTGATCGGTGGATACGCCCGTGGCGATGCCACCATCGATTCGGATGCGTTTCACGTTGGTGTCAAATTGGAATGTGGCGCCCTGCTGCTCTGCCAGGTGGTATACGGCATGCATCACGCTGCCGTAGCCGCCCAGTGGATACCAGATGCCGAGGTTGAGGTCGCAGTGGGCCAGCAGCGCGTACATGGCGGGGCTGATGTGGGGGGCGCCGCCGACGAAGGCGATGCTGTATTCGATGAGCTTCCGGGCTTTGACGCTATCGAAAAACTGGCGGGTATATTTGTCGAGATTCTTGTAGATGTTCAGCCGCGCTCCTTCAA
>JBNGDQ010000052.1:0-8789 GCA_049975285.1 Thermoplasmatota archaeon | reverse complement strand
GAGGGAAGCATTGGCTTCCATCCCCAGGAGCGAGACGCGCTGGCGTTGCTCCAGGAGTGGGGCTTCATAGATGCGTTCCGCGTGCTGCATCCCGACGAGCAAGTATTTTCTTGGTGGGATTACCGGGGTGGCTTCAAACACAATCGGGGCATGCGTGTTGACCATGTCTGGGTATCGGAAGCGCTCAAAGACAGCATAACTAAGTGTGTCATCCATGGGGAGATGCGGACCGCTGAGCGGCCGTCGGACCATGTACCCGTCGTGGTGACGCTTGCAGTGTAGCCGCTGGCGAGGCTTCATGGACGACCACTTATCACGGGTGAGCTCACGCGCTAAAGCCGTATCTGCCGGTGTGACACGGCCAGCTGATGCTATCAAGAGTCCACATGTCCGAGAGGGGAGCAGGGTCGGCAAAAATATTTCAAATGATTAGTTATCTTATACTGTGGGTGACGACGGCGTTATCCGAGAGGCTAATCGAGATGACCTCGACGCAATAACAGCGATAGAGATGGAATGCTTCGGGGATAGTCTGAGTTATTCACGGAAACAGTTTTGCTATTTACTGACCAAGGCGCATAGCCTCTGTCTCGTCGAGGAGAAGGACAGGGTGCGAGGGTTTATTATAGTCCTCTTCCGGCATGGAGACAGCGTAGCCGCCATTGAAACCCTCGACGTACGGCCGTCTGAACGAGGGAAAGGCATCGGGGTGCGTCTGCTAGAGGCTGCAGAGGAACACGTCCGGCAGCATCCGGGTATACGGCGCATCCGCTTGGAGGTTTCCACGGGTAACGAGACGGCTCTGGCACTCTACCGGAAGGCTGGATACCGGGTGACAGGGCGGCTGGAAGGCTTCTACGGGTATGACCATCACGGCTCCCGGGACGCCTACCGGATGGTTAAATATCTTGCTGCGCCATCGGGAGCGGGCACCCATTCGCCCTGATGAAGCGTACAATACCCGGATATATATGCGTCTATGATGTCAAGCAGTGGTTTTCGATACCGCGATGGCACCAGTCGAGGGGAACAGGTGTCCTCGCAGAGATGCATCTGCTCTACATGCTCCACATATTGGCCTTCAGGGTATCCGAGCAAGTGAAGCGAATGCAATGCTTCATCGATGTCCAAGCGAAGCGTGTCCATGGATACCTTCTCCCGGAAGGAGGCTATCTGTCCTGGCGTGTAGTTGACCAGCGTGGGGTCGATGCCGTTTGCCAGGAGGAACAACAAAACCCCATAGCATTTCGAGCAGACACCACAGGGCATAACGTCTCCCTGTTCAAAGTGGCAGGAGTGACAGGAGCGTTGCAGCCGGGCCAGTGGTGGATACCGCTGGAACAGTATCCGTTCGACGATGAGCCCGGCGATACCCCGGAGGGCTGACCATTGACGCAGTCCCGGCATCCGTGCCTGGTACCATTGATTCATCCGGATGTCGAAGTCCTGATGCTGGTCATAGATGCTGTGGTAATGAGGTATGCCCTGAAATACGGGTTTCTTCCGCCAGTCGTCGAACTCGCTTCCCATCAACAGGTTGCCAATCCCGTGCTCCATGAACAGGGGGAGCAGCGTGAATATGTAATGGGGAAAGATGCACAGTCGGATGGGATAGGCGTCTGCTCGCACGTCACGGTGGTCGCTGCGGATGAATGGAAGATGATCCAGCATAAAAGCGTAAAACCGGTCAACGTTGGTCCACACCCGCATCGTATGGCTGTCGCTGTCCCGGTGATGACGGTAGGCGGTCAGCGCGGTTCGCCAGTGCCCACCGCTCTCGTTCACGTACAAGGGATACGTCTCTGCCCCTATCTCGTTGAGGAGACCGTAGGTGAGCAGGCTTTCCTTCCCTCCGCTTGACAGGATACCGCATCGCTGCGCGTCCAGGTCGCCGGTGAGCGGTATGTCGGCCGTCACATCCCGGGCCTGTATATCAGCGCGGGGCTCTGCCGCCTGCGGTGACACGTCGCGAGGGATATATGCAGGGAGGAGATAGTCGTTTGTCCCGGATATCAGCCGGTTGACGTAGATATCCCGGCTGAACGCGAGATGGAAGTCATGGAGGAGGGCACGGTCTGCCTTGCACAGGGGAAAGTCAAGGCGCAGATGGTTGGCAAACAATCCATAGTTGAGCAGCGGCATACAGCATGCCATCCGGATTATGGGGAGCTGTCGTTCATGGAGCGGTTCAGGATACCGCAGCTGCAGGGGAAACGTGGTCTGATGGCCGTCTATCGGGTCCAACGTCACCTGTGCGGCTATCTGCTCGCCGTGTAATACTGGGTCTGACAGGGATATCGACGAGAAACAGACAAGGCTCTTCATTGGTCCTCCCTGATGGCTGCAATCTGTTCTACGAGGGCGTCCACTCCGTCGGTGAAGGAATCGACGACGGGGACGTGATGCAGGTCATGGAGCTCCCGTTTCGCCTGAATGACGGCATCCGCTGTCAGCTTCTCGGTGTTGAGGCTGATACCGAGCACGGGTTTTTCAGTGAGTGCCTCAGCGATGGTCACGATGCGCCGGGTGTCAGGTAAGGGATACCCCGGGAATCCATCCAGGTTGGGTCTCCCGGGAGCGTGTACCAGGAGCGACCCGTGAACCTGTCCCGCCGTCAGGATTTCATAGCCGCCCGGAAAAAAGGGATGGACGAGGCTTCCCTGCCCTTCAAGCACCATCAACTCGGGTTGATCGTCACGCCATGAGGCGAGAATGGCTCCCTCGATGCCGCCGGCCACAAAGTCGTTGACCATGGCGTCGATGACCACGCCATGAGGCCACCCCTGCATCCATCCAGTCTGGCCGGTGTATATCATATCCGCCGTCGTCCCCTGCTTGTGCAGGGCGTTGACCAGCATGACGGCCAGCGTCCGTTTGCCGATGGCAGAGTCAGAGCCCAGGATAGCGATCCGGGTGGCGTCTACCTCCCGTATTTCGCCGGTGTAGAACCGTCGATAATCCCGGAACATCTTCCGGACATCAGTGATGGTGCATCCGTTTTGCTGCGCGAGCTTGACGAAGGAGAGATTGTCTGAGAGGAACTGATGCAGTCCGGATACCACGTCCAGGCCGTGTTGCAGCGCCCAGCGGACCGCCCGGCTATACCCGGGAGGGAGGACACCTCCCTCTGAGACGGCTCCCACGATGAACGTATCCGGGGTGGTTGCGGCTACCGCCCGGCCCAGGTCATTGTACAAGGGTATCCCCCGGGGGTTCCCGTCAAGGAGTTCTCCGGCGTCACGCTCCGGCAGCGTTGAGTCCACCACGCAGACCACGTCGAAGCGCTGGCTGTATCTAACCAGTCCATGCGCGGTTTTTCCATCGGCGCAGTGGTATCGACCATCTGCGTATACGAGTGCCCGGGGTCTTTGTGCTGCTCTGGTCATCGTGGGCCGTCAGGTTTTTCTTCCGGTCAGCACGACCACGTATCGGTCACCGGGGAGTGGGTCCTGCTGATGCCGGTCTATCAGTGCTATCAAGCCGGCGGTGGATGCCGGCAGCACGCTGAGTCCTTCTTTTTCTCGCAGCAATCGAGTGTACGCCATCATGTTTTTATCGCTGGCGTAGCCCGCCCATCCCTTGGTGTGCCGGATGGCTGCAAGAGCGTGGTCACCGTCTATTGAATGCCAGTTGATAAGCGGCTCGTTTATGGCTGTCTCCCGTATTTTGCCCGGGTCAAGGTCTTCACAGGTTGGCGTGTTTTTGAGAAAGGCACGGATGATGGGGTTCTTGTCATAGGATGAGCCCGCCACCAGGCGCGGTATCTTTGATGTCTTACCCCGCCGGTAGAGCGACACGAAGCCCTTGTATATTCCCGCGAGCGTGGTTCCATTGGATACGGGGAGCGCTATGGCTGCCGGTGCATCCCGGAGTTCATCGTAGATTTCAAAGGTTATGTCGCCGTAGGCCTTCAACTGGATGGCGGTGTTGGCGCCCCCGGGATTGGCATCGTAGTAGTCCTTTTCGTCTGCTGCGGCCTTCGACATGGCGATTGCATTTTCGTAATCTCCGGGTGTCCGCACGACGCGTGCCCCAGTGTCACTGATTTCCTTTTGCCGGTTGGTATGATAGCCCTCTGGGATGTAGATGACGCAGTCCAAGCCGGCGAGGGAGGCCGCCAGCGACACTGCTGCGCCATAGTTGCCGCAGGTGGCTACCGTGAGCGTGTCAAAGCCGCGTCGCAGGGCATCCATCGCCTGGGCGAATGCAATGCGGTCTTTCTGGGTGCCGGTCGGTGTGTTTCCCTCAAATTTCAGGAATATCTGCCGCAGGCCAAAGTCCCGTTCAAGGTTGCGGGCGCGGTTCATCGGTGTATCCCCAATTTCTGAGTCTATAATGTCTTCAAAGGCCTCCAGGCGTTCTTCCAAGGGTTGTGATCGGTCTGCTGCTACCTTCCGCTGAAAATCCAACTCCGGCTCAATGAGCGGAGACTGTGAACTGGCACCGTCCAGGAGGGGAAGCCGGGTTACATTCCCCGTTTCCTCTTTTTGCGTATTTTTCATTTTTACTGGACACCTGCATAATTCCAATGAGATATTTATGCATTTGTATCTTTTCAGCGAACCCCTGACTTTTCGATGATGCCTCAATCTTTTTTGCCGGGAACAATCTACCTTGGGCTTGCGGGTTCCATATATCGGGCGGGTGATTCACCATGAGATTTTTGTCTGTAGACGTTTTATTTCAGCTGGTCATCCTACTGTACGGGAGAGAAACATACATATAACCATCTAATGTTTTATGGCCGATGGCTGGACCAGAAGAGGAAACCATCCGCGACGTCAGACTGCCCAATCGAGATCAGGGTGAGCTCTTCGCCGTCGCAGACCAGCGGATGGGGGCCGGCCGCATCAAAATCATTTGTGAGGACAGCGTAGCCCGCATGGGCCGCATCAGAGGTAAGATGAAACGACGCGCCTGGATTCGAAGCGGCGACCTGCTCATCGTCCGACCGTGGGAGTTCCAGAACGAAAAGGCGGACATCCTGTACCGGTATTCGCCGACCGAGACGTCACACCTGGCCCGCCAGCAGAAGATACCGGATACCATCAACGTGTTCGAAACATGAAATGGAGCACCGAGTCCGAGGACCTCTTATCAGGGAAGACCGAGGGAGAAGTCTTCGAGAAAGCAACCATGCAGGCCCTATACAAGCTCATGTCCCAGAGGGCCATCGAGATCTTCGATTTTCCCATCTCCACAGGCAAGGAGGGCAACGTGTTCCGCGCCCGCAATCGCGACGGGTTTGTCGCCGTGAAGATATATCGCCTCAACACATCCACGTTCCGCAATATCTCCAAGTACCTGCAATACGATAGGCTGTCATCGGTCAAGAAAAACCGGCGCGGTGTCATCCACGCCTGGGCGCGCAAAGAGTTCGCCAACCTGGACCGATTGACTGAGGCCGGCGTGCGCGTGCCACAGCCCATAGCGCAGCAGGGCAACGTCATCGTGATGGAGTACATCGGCAGTCCGGAGGTACCGGCCCCGATGCTCAAGGATGCCGAACTGGAGGCACCCCGAGACGTGTTCGACGCCATCGTGGCTGACATGTCCCGCATGTATCATCAGGCAGCCCTGGTCCACGCTGATCTATCAGAGTACAACGTGCTGTACCATGAGGAGCCGGTCATCATCGACGTCGGGCAGATGGTGAAACGGGAGCATCCCATGGCGCAGTCGTTCCTCGAGCACGACGTCGACACCCTGACGCGCTTCTTCCGCCGGTTTTTCTCCGTTGACCGAGATATAGTGCTCCAGGATATCATGGAGGAGAAAACATGAAACATGTAAAGATACCACGAGACAGGATAGCCGTTCTCGTCGGCAACGAGGGAGAGACAAAGACAGCGATAGAGTCGCACGGCGTCACGCTTGACATCGATTCGGAAACCGGGGATGCATCCATTCGCAGCGACGATGCCGTGGTCGAGCTCGATGCCCAGAGCGTCGTCCGGGCCATCGGCCGGGGGTTTTCCCCGGATCATGCCTTGCATCTTTTCAAGGATGACTACTACTTTGAGCTGCTGGATATGCGCGACTACGTGGGCAAAAAAGGCAAAGATGTCCATCGTATCGCCGGACGGATTATCGGTAAAAACGGTCGCTCCCGTCGCATCATCGAGGAGCTTGCAGGCGTGTATCTCTCAGTGTATGGCACCACGGTGGGCATCATCGGGCAATCCCGCGGTCTCGACGTCGCGCTCCAGGCGGTGCGCATGCTCCTCAACGGCTCAAATCATTCGACGGTCTATCATTTCCTGGAAAAAGAGAAAAAACGGATGAAGCTTGAGGAGTTCGGGCTGCGCTAGCTGAAATCAAGCTGTTTCATGAGCCGTCGTTGCGCCTTCCGGCTGGATAGTCCCTTCATGAGTTTCTTTGACTTGCGGTAGTAGCGGAGCAGTTCTTTGACCTCGCGGGCTTCGACGCCGGCGCCGCGGGCGATACGGTTGACCCGGGATGACTTGATGAGCCGGGGGTTCTCCATCTCTTCTTCCGTCATGGAGTCCATCATCACCCGGAAGACTTCGAGTTTTTCCTCTGTCTCGTGCATGTCGGCCCCGCGCATCCGCTGCCCCAGTCCGCCGGGGAGCATGTCCGCCAGCTTCTGGAGGGAGCCCATACCGGAGACCATCTCCATCTGCTCATACATGTCCTTGAGCGTGAACTTGCCCGACATGATCTGCTGGGCGCTCTTCTCCAGCTTGTCCTTGCCCTTCTCCCGGGCGACCTCCTCGGCTTTTTCCAGCAGGCTTTGAATGTCGCCCATGCCGAGCAATCGGGAGAGGAAGCGCGTGGAATCGAATTTTTCCAGGTCTTCGAGGTGCTCGCCGGTGCCCACGTAGAGGATGGGGGCGTCGGTCTCCGCCACCGCCGAGAGCGCGCCGCCGCCTTTCGCGGTGCCGTCCATCTTTGTGAGGATGACGCCGGTGACGCCGATGGCGTCGTTGAAGGCCTTGGCCTGCGGGCCGGCCTGCTGGCCGGTGGAGCCGTCCATGATGAGGATTTTCTCGTCTGGCTTCGCGGCTTTGAAGATGCGTTTCATCTCGTCGATGAGGTCCTGCTCGAGGCTGTGGCGCCCGGAGGTGTCGACGATGACCACGTCATGCTTCTTGAACTTCTGCATGCCCTCCTTGACGACGTCGACTGCCTTGTCACCGCCGCCGTAGACGGGCACGTTCAGCCGGTCGCCGATCTGTTTGAGCTGGTCATAGGCAGCCGGGCGATGCACGTCACCGGCGATGAGTGCCGGGCGGAGTCCCTTCCGCTGAAAATAATGAGCGAGCTTACCGCAGGTCGTGGTCTTCCCCTGGCCGTACAGGCCAACCATCATGATGGTCTGTTTTTTGAGGGGGAGCTCCCGGCCACGGCCAAGTAATCCTGAGAGCTCGTCGTGCACGATGTTGATGACATGCTCCCGGTTGCTCATGCCCGGCAGTGGTTTTTCCTCCAGGGAGCGCTGCTCGATGCGTTTCGATAACTCCAGGACGAGTTCAACGTTGATGTCGGCCTGGAGGAGTGCTCGCTGGATGTCCTTGACTACTTCTTTTATGAGCGAGGCATCGATGTGCCGGGCGTTGGCGATCTTTTTTATGGTGCCTCGCAGTGAATCTCCCAGTCCGTCAAGCATTGCCGCCACAACATTCCGGGGTTATATAATCATTGTCCTTTCCTGCTGTGGGCTCAGGAGCGAGCTGGCTCTCTGACGTCAGATGTGTCTTCGTTACACGGCGGGCATTTCTTTGTGGTGGATGGATGAGTCGATGATCTTCCGCATGGCGGTAAAACCGATGGTTCGGGGGTACACGCGCTTTGCGCCGGCCTCCCGCATCTCCCGGGAGAGCAGCGAGGCGAAGGCGGTGAAACCGTAGATGGTGGCGCTGGAATCGATTTCGAGTATTTGTTTGGTGGCTTCGACGCCGTCGACGAGGGGCATGTTGACGTCCATGATGACTAGGTCGGGTCGTTTGTCCTGTTCTATCAGGCTTTTGTACATTCGGACGCCGGCCATGCCGTCGGTGGCTCGGTACAGCGTTATATTCAGGGGCGCGAGGACGCTCTCCATGAGATCCTGGATGTATGGGTCATCCTCTACCAGGAGTATGATTTCGTTCATGGTCTCCCTTTGCTTTTATTTTGCTATCTAAAAGATAGCAATATAGAAACCAAGCCTTCTATTTAAGGTTTTGCTTTTCTTTCGGCGCGGCAGAATCCACCCGAATAGGGATAGAAAACTTAATAGGCCGCCACTGATTATCTCTCTATGGCCATCGGATTCGTCCTCGTCACAGTGGCCCCGGCATCCGAACACGACGTCTACGACAAACTCCTCAAGATAGACGAGATCACCGAGCTGTACCCCCTCTTCGGGCAGTACGATTTCATCGCCCGCGTTGAAGCTCCCACGCCCACGGAGATCGGTGGCATCGTCGTCAACAAGATACGGGCCCTGGACGGCGTCGCCGACACCAAAACCCTGACCACGGCCAGCATAGACCGCGACACTGCCCCCGGCGAGTAAAAGCGGTCAGTCAAATCTTTTATAAAAGCTCCCAATATATAGCCAGGATGCAATCAGATTTACAGGCCTTCCTGCAGCTCGACTTCTTCCAGCAGCACGGCTTCACCCGCAAACAATGCTCCGCATGCGGCGCCCACTTCTGGACCACCAACCCCGAGCAGCAGCGATGCGGCGACGCCCCCTGCGTTCCCTACTCCTTCATCGACGACCCCCTCGGAGATCATCCCTACACGCTCTCCGAGATGCGCGAGGCCTTCCTCTCCTTCTT
>JBNGDQ010000051.1:0-8944 GCA_049975285.1 Thermoplasmatota archaeon | reverse complement strand
CGTGCCGAGGAACGAAGGCGGAACGGGGTTATAGGGGCGCAGCCCCTATTTCACCATTTGCGCCGGTAGCAGTTGGGGTCCATGCCGCAGCTGTCACCGCTGGCATAGTAGGCGGCGGCGCGGCAGCCCCAGCAGACGGCGTTGTGCTTGCAATCCCGGCAGTCCTCGGGCAGCATGCTGCCGTCGCGGAGCCCATTGAAGAGCAACGTATCCCGGTGCTGCTCGATGATGGTTTGCAACGGAGCCTCGTGTATGTTGCCGATGCCCTCCCGGATGACGGAGCACGGCGTCACGTCGCCGTCGACCGTCACGCAGATGATGCCGCCGCAGTAATACTTGCTGGTATCCATGGAGCATATCGACAGCGAGGAGCCAGGGTAGTTGACTTCGTCCCGGACGGTGCAGACAGCTTCGATTTGCTGGAATGTTGGAACGAGGTCATTGCGGTCCTCCGCGAGCCCCGTCGGGCACATCTGGGTGAGGCAGATCCGCATGCCTTTTTCCTCCCAGAAATACCGGATGGTACGGGCTGCATCTCCAGCCACAACCCGGGTGAACGTGATACAGTTCACCATGTGCTCTGGTTTTTTTCCCATCGCCTGGACGTTGTCCACCCCGGCCAGGATGGCCTGTATCTTGGAGGTGGCGTTGCCGGTGTGCAGCTGAGCATATATCTCCTCATCCAGGCTGTCGAGATGCACCGAGATGAAGCCACCATGGGAGACCTCCACTGCTTTTCGAGCCACGGCTGCATCCTGCAGGGGCATCCCGCTGGTCCAGATGTTGTTGACCAGCCCCTGCTGCTGCGCGTACAGCATGAGCTCGTACCAGTCCTCCCGCACCAGGGGGTCACCACCCAGCCAGTCTATCGCCCGGACGCCCATGTCGGCGGCTGCATCCACCACGGCAAGGACATCATCCCGGGGCATCTCCCGCACCGGCGGGTTTTCCTGCGAAGCATAGCAATACAGGCAGCCCTGCGGGCAGGCCAGGTTCAACTCTATCTGGACTGCATACACTCGCCCCTCGTCGAAATATCTTTTTTCCTCCTCATAATCAGGGTGCAGGCCAGCATACGCTACCGTCTCGTCGCGACGCATCCCACGTTGAACCCGACTCATTTTATAAACGTTCCCGATTAGCGCACGACACGCTGTGATGCCCGCTGCCGGTTGACGATGGCCACGCCGACGATGACGAGAGCACCGCCCAGCAGATACAGCAGCGTTACCTCATCGTCGAACAGCATCCAGCTGAGCAGCGTGGCGATGACCGGGATGACATAGAGATACACGCTTAACGACGAGGCGGACTGCCGCTGCAGCGCCATGTACCACAGCACGTAGCTCACGATGGTGGAAAACAGCCCCAGGAAGAGCACCGCCCCGGCTGCCTGCCATGACAGATGCTGCACCTGGCTGACGAGTGAGCCATCGACCGCAGGAAGCAGCCCCAGGCTGCCGAGCAGTATCGCGTAGACGGTCAACGACAGTGGAGAATACCGGCTGAGCATCTTTTTACCCGCGACGGTGTACAGGGCGCCCATAATAGCGGCAATCAGGACAGCGATGGCCCCGAACAAGTATTCAACCTCGATGACCGTGTCGCCGGTTCCCCACAGGGAGAGCACGACGACGCCCATTAGTGACAGCCCGATGCCGAGCAGCTTCTGTCCATTCACCTCCTCGTCGAGAAACACAAAGGCGAGCATGACGACAAAGACAGGAATCGTGGCCACGATGAGACTGGCCGCCCCGGGCGAGATGTACTGCTCACCGTAGTTGAGGCCAAGATGATAGACGATGATACCGAAGAATCCCAGGAGAAACAGCGCCGGCAGCTCCCGCCGGTCAGGAAGCGGAAACCGGTGTCGCTGCAGCCCGAGGAGCACAAGCAGCCCAGTGCAGGCCACCACGAAGCGGAGAATGGTCAGGTTCACCCACGAGAGCTCTTCCAGCGCTATCTTTATCAGGGGGAACGCCAGGGACCACCCGACGAGCGGCAGCGATATCAGCAGAGCGGGCGGCAGGAATGACGTGCCAGCATCGCTCAGGCTCTCGGCTGATGACATCCACACTGGATGCCTGCAGAGCTAAAAAAACTTGCCGTCCTCCCCCTGGCTCGGCAAAACGTTAAAAAACACTTCCACCATGTTACTCTGCATACCTCGATGGGTGGGTAACCTAGAGGCCAGGTGGCGGACTGCAGATCCGCATACGCGGGTTCAACTCCCGCCCCGCCCTTTCTTTTTCGAGATGCAGGCGGCGGTATCATACTCCGCCTTGCACGATTAGTTGCCTCCTCGATACATCCCGGTGCACTGCCAAAAAAATCGACGTTTTTTTATATCTTTGAGATAATTGCGGCCCAGCAATACACTGGAGAGAACAATGCGGCGAAAACTAAATGTATGGCGGGCAGACATACGATGGAACTGTATGAAGATCCATCTCCATCCCCGCTGGAAGACAATGCTCCCCGTCTGGATACTCCCCGCGGTCATTGTAGAAGTCCTCTGGCGGCTCATGGGCGGCCAGTTCTTCGGACTCATCGTCGGGCTTTTTATCTCATCATTGAAGACACTCATCGACTACGCCATCGTCATGCTCGACTGCCGGACGGTCACCGAGCTCAAGGAGCGCGACTCTCATTAGAGGCGTGCATCGATCCAGTCGACCGCCGCGGTGAGCGCCTTCTCCCGTGCCACGTTATCGGAAAAACGGTGGTCCGTGTCGAATAACATAAGCTGTTTTTCATTCGGGGCGTGTTCATGCAGCGCCCGTGCATGCGCCACCGGCACCAGCTCGTCATGGCGGCCATGCATGATGAGCACCGGTGGAACCGCCTGGATTGCTTTGAGGAGGTCGTAACGCTCCAAGTCGTGCATGAATGCCGCGGTGAGCCCGAGGTCATCCTCGATGGCATACGGCGTTGACATGAGTGCAAGAGCCCGGATGGAAGCGTCTGCGGCGAGGATGGAGACCATGCCGCCGAAGGAGGAGCCAAACAATGCGATGGATCCCTCGTGTTCCTGACGCGTCCATTCGACGGCGACCTGCATGTCCTCAATCCGGCGGGTCAGCGTTGCATCCGCGAAGCTGCCGCTGCTTTCCCCGCAGCCACGGTGGTCGAACCGGAGCAGGGAGATGTTCCGCTGGGCTGCCTGTTCCGCCAGTTGCAGGTATTTGTCGCTGTCCTTGCTGGAGTACAGGCCGTGAGAGCATATAATCCATCGGTCCGGTGCAGCGAGGTGCGCCACGGCAGATATCTGTCCATCCATGAGAGAGAACGTGTGCATGGTTGCAAGATGAAAGATGACAGCAATTTATAAATGTGGGTATTGCATTGCTACCTGCGTTGCTCCGTAGTCATACCCGTTATGATTAAATAGGAGGAGCATATTAGCGAACAAATTGGTGAAATCATGGGTAAAGGAATGAACGCAGCTCGGAAGCTCAAGCGTGACCGCCAGAAGTTCCGCTGGTCTGACATGCAATATAAACGCCGCGCATTGAATTTAAAGAAGCGGACTGACCCGTTGGAGGGTGCTCCACAGGGACGCGGCATCGTCATCGAAAAAGTGGGTATCGAGGCGAAGCAGCCGAACTCGGCTATCCGGAAATGTGTCCGGGTGCAGCTCATCAAGAACGGTCGGATGGTGACCGCGTTCGCGCCTGGCGACCGGGCTATCACGTTTATCGACGAGCACGACGAGGTGCTCATTGAGGGTATCGGCGGTGCCATGGGGAAATCATACGGCGACATCCCCGGTGTCCGCTTCAAGGTTATCAAAGTCAACAATGTGTCCCTGAAGGAACTCGTCCGGGGCAACGTGGAGAAACCGGTGCGCTGATAGTATGACTGAAAAGAAAATCCCCCCCTTGTTTGGAAAGTATGACGTGGATGACATCGTCATCGAGGACCGCGGGCTGGCTCGCTACATGAATCTTGACTCACGGCAGATACATCAGCACGCCCGGCATGCCAACCGCCGGTTCAAGAAGGCCAATCTCTCCATCATTGAGCGGCTCATCAACAATCTCATGCGGACGGCCTCCTACACGGGCAAGAAGATGAAGGCCATCAGTGTGGTCAAGGACGCATTTGAGATTATCCACAAGAAGACGGATGAGAACCCAATCCAGGTGCTGGTACGTGCCATCGAGAACTCGGCGCCACGCGAGGAGGTAACCCGCCTGTTTCTGTCCGGCATCCATGTACCGCAGGCCGTGGATACCGCCCCACTCCGCCGATTGGACATCGCGCTACGCAACCTGGGCAAGGGCGCTATCAGCACGTCGTCCGGGAGCACCCGGAGCGTGGAGCAGGCGCTTGCGGATGAGATCATGAAAGCATCGAATGATGACCCGTCGTCGTTTGCGGTGAACAAGAAAGTGGAAAAAGAACGAATTGCTAAGAGTGCACGGTGAAATAAATGGGACGAAAGGAAGAGAATGTCAAGAAGGCTCAGAAGCTGCGCCGGAATCTGGGCAGGATCCGGAACATCGGCGTTATCGCGCATATCGATCACGGGAAGACCACGTTTTCCGATAACCTGCTGGCTGGCTGCGGCATGATCTCGGAGGAGCTGGCCGGCGAGCAATTGGCTCTGGACTTCGATGAACAGGAGCAGGACCGAGGTATCACGATCAACTCTGCGGCGGCGTCGATGGTGCACGAGTTTGAAGATGCTGAATATCTGGTCAATTTGATTGATACACCCGGCCACGTCGACTTCGGCGGCGACGTTACCAGGGCGATGCGCGCCGTCGACGGTGGCATCGTGGTGGTCTGCGCCGTGGAGGGTGTCATGCCCCAGACGGAGACAGTGCTGCGGCAGGCGCTCCGTGAGAAAGTGAAGCCGGTGCTGCTGGTCAACAAGGTCGACCGGCTCATCAACGAGCTGAAGATGGATTTCAACGAGATGCAGGCGCAGTTCGTGAACATCATCAACGAGGTCAACCAGCGTATCAAGAAGCTGGCCCCCGAGCTATACAAGAAGGAAAACTGGAAGCTAGCCGTGGAGGACGGCAGCGTCATCTTTGGCAGCTCGCTGCACAACTGGGCGATTTCGAAGCCCTACATGGAGAAGACGGGTATCACATTCAAGGACATCTACGAGTACTGTAAGAACGGCGAGGAGAAAAAACTAGCCAAGAGGCTGCCCATCCACGAAGTAGCGCTGGACATGGTTATCGATCATTTACCGAATCCAGATGTGGCGCAGAAGTATCGTATCCCGGTCATATGGAAGGGCGACCCGGAGTCAAAGGTGGGCAAGGCCATGCTTAAATGTGACTCTGACGGGCCGCTGGCTATCATGATTACCAAGATTATCATGGATCCGCATGCCGGTGAGGTGGCGTTCGGCCGGGTATACGGCGGCGCTATCAAGGAGGGCCAGGAGGTCTACATCAGCGGTATGCCCAAGAATTATCGGACGCAGCAGGTCTCTATCATGGTGGGGAACGACCGCATCCCGGTGCAGGAGGTCGAGGCGGGGAACATCGTGGCCATCACGGGCCTGCGCGATGCCATTGCTGGGTCCACGGTCAGCAGCGACCCGGAGATGGAGGCCTTCGAGCAGATCAAGCATATTTCGGAGCCCGTGGTGACGGTGAAGGTGGAGGCCAAACGGCCATCCGACCTGCCGAAACTGGTAAAAGCCTTGCGCAGTGTTTCCAAAAGTGACCCCTCCATCGTGGTGAACATCGATGAGGAATCTGGGGAATACTTGATGAGTGGCATGGGCGAACTGCACCTCGAGGTGACAGAGCACCGACTCATCCACGACCACCGGGTCGACATCGTCACGTCTGAGCCCACGGTCATATATCGGGAAACCGTGGAGGGTTCATCACCCCAGTTCCTGGGCAAATCCCCCAACAAGCATAATCAACTGTTCGTTGAGGTGGAGCCGCTCGAGGAAGGAGTGCAGAAGGCACTCAAGGAGGGCGAGATCCCCGAGAACGTCAAGAAGCACAGCAAGGAAGCAGCCAAGATACTACAGGACCACGGTATGGACAAGGATGAAGCCAAGGGTGCCATGATGCTGGCCGGGCAGAACATCCTCACCAACGTCTCCAAAGGTATCCAGCATCTCTACGAAATTCGGGAGCTCGTCAAGGATGCATTCGAAGAGGTCATGAAGGGCGGCCCGCAGGCCAACGAGCCCGTCATGGGCGTCAAGGTCCGATTGCTCGACGCGAAGCTGCACGAGGACGCCATCCACCGTGGGCCAGCCCAGATCATCCCGGCCATGCGGAACGCCATCTACGGTGCCATGACCGTGGCCGGCACGAAACTCCTTGAGCCGATACAGAAGATATACATCGAGGTGCCCCACGATCTGATGGGCGACGTGAGCAAGGAATTGCAGCAGCGCCGTGCCACCATCCTGGACATGAAGACCAAGGAAGACATGACCATCATCGACGGCAAGGCACCAGTAGCAGAGATGTTTGGTTTTGCCTCAGCAATCCGTTCCGCCACGGGTGGACGCGTATTGTGGAATACGGAAAACATGGGATTCGAGCCGCTGCCGAAGAACCTCCAGGACGAGGTCACCCGGAAGATACGGGAGCGCAAGGGCATGAAGCCGGAGCCCTGGGGAGCAGAGCACTATCTCGATTAGCGTATGAATACAGAAGACCGACGGGGATATAAACGGCGGTATCAGCGTTTCCATCACCACGCTTGGGCGGGCAGCATCATGTTGTCCCTGCTGCTGGCACTCCGTATCTTTCTGGAGATATCAGATGTCGCCGTCGACGACCGGCTGTTTCTGCCCGTCGGTGTCGTGCTGCTCCTGTACACGTTGACCGCGCTTTTCTACACTTACCGCTACCGTGAGGGACTCGAAGCGGAGGATGCCATATCAGGTGACGTCGAACGGGAGCGCATCCAGGCCGACCTGGAGCGTGAACGCATCGCCGCGGCATCCGCAGAGCGCCAGGCAGAACTGGAGGCAGAGGCCCGCCGGGCTGAGGCTGAAGCGCTGGCGAAGGCCCGTAAGAAGGAAGCGAAGGCACTCGCCAAGGCACGGAAAACGGAGGCCAAAGAGGCAGCAAAGACCCATAAGAAGGCTGAAAAGGCGAAGGAGAAAGAGGACGACTGAGCAGCTGTTTTTAAATATCTTTTTTTCGATACGGGGGCATGAACCAGCCAGCAATTCTTGGGGTCATCCCTAACGTCACCGCCGGTTTTTTGGGCACCAAAGCATACAACCTGGTACTCACCCAAGACGGAATCATCGTTGCCCAGATAACCAAAGAAATGATGCACGAGCACGTTGCCCGGGTACGGGAGGAAACCAAAAACGAGGGGATGTTGAAGCGCACGCTGGCAGCCATGACGTCAGGGCATTCGCTGCATCAGCGCTACCTCGATATGCATCCGGCGGACATCATGGTGGAAACCCCTGGCAACTTCATGATACCTGCGCGCGAGATAACATCTATAAAGGTTAAACAGGGGCCACATGATCCGGAGCGACGGCACCCTGACAAGGTAGCTATAAAATGGGCCGGCGGCAAGGCAACCTATGCATTCACGTCGATGCCCGTGAAAGAAGCAAAGATGCTCCTCCGGCAGGTCTATCCCGGCGTGAAGTAGCTACTCTTCCTTCCAGGTGGTGATGGCGACGCCGATGGCGAAGACGATGGCCGCGAAGACAAAGATGACCTCGGTGTTGAACAGCGCACTCTGCGCGTTGCCGTATATCATCGCGTCGCGCAGCCCCTCGCCGAGATAGTAGAGCGGGAGATAGTAGGCGATGGTCTGCAGGAACTGGGGCATCTGCTCCAATGGGAAGAAAATACCGGCGAGGAACATCATGGGAAACGTGACCGCGTTGGCCGCCGCCGGAGCCGTCTCCTCGTCATGGACGAAGCGGCTGAGAATCATACCGATGCCGGCGAAGGCGAAGCTGCCCGAGATAATCAGAATGAACATGTAGGGACTTAGCTTGAAGGAGATACCCCAGACTAGGGCGCCAACCACGGTAATGACGCCAGTGGATAGGAAAGCGATGAAGAGCATGTAGAGCATCTTGGAGAGCAGCCACTCGCTCCGAGTGAACGGCGTCGTGGACAGCTTGCGGAGGATGCCCCGCTTCCGCAGCCGGATGTTGGTCTCGACGATACCGAATATACTGTTGGTCATGACAGTCAGGGCGATGACACCCGGCAGGAAAAAGTCGATGTACTCGAAATCCTCCTGGACGACACTGGTGGTGTTAAAGCGGAGGTAGCTACCGCCGCCGGAGATACCCAGGTTCGCCTGTCCGATGAACTGCTGCACCACGGACATGATGACGCCGTTCCGCTGCTGCTCTCCCTGGTCCAGCATGAGCGTCATGTTTTTCGTTGCATTTGGATTGCTGGTCTGCATCGCCCATGCCAGGGACATGCAGAAACCCTCCGGGATGACCATGACCGACTTGAGTTTTTCGTCCTCCACGTGGCCGCGGAGCTCGCTTCGTGAATACTTGCTGACGTTGACCATGTTGACATCGATGACCTCAGTGTTTTCCAGCTGCAGGTACAACCCCTCGTAGATGTTGCTCTCGTTTTCCGGTACAGGAATCGGACAGAACTGCATCATGGTCTCATTGAGCTCGCCGTTTGCATAGTCGTAGTTGGCCACATAGAGGTCGTAGGACCCTGTCCCGCCGCCGGAAAAGATAGCGCCAAAGAGCAGTATCAGGATGACGGGGAATGCGAAGGAGAAGAACAGGGTTCCCTTGTTGCGGAAGAATGATTTCATGGTTGCTGTGAAATCCGTGGCGATGATACGTGGTTTCATTCGTCTCCCTCCTTCAGTGAGGTGCCAGTTATGTTGAGGAACACGTCCTCCAGATCGGAATGCTTGATGTCCACCTCGCGGTAGTAGAGCCCCTGCTCCCGCAAATGGAACAGGATGTCGATGACGGCATCCTTCTTAT
>JBNGDQ010000050.1:0-9089 GCA_049975285.1 Thermoplasmatota archaeon | reverse complement strand
CTGCTACTATCCGATTGTCACCAATGAGACTATCTTCTTTGACAATATGGAAGACTGGGGCGAAGGCAACAACTTTATTACTGCATTCATCCGGTCTCCCAGTAACTGGCATCAGTATGAGATAAACGCGACCGTCAACGGGGTGCCAAGTGGGGCCTGCTGGTTTGAAGACCCCATGAACTATTATAGCCCACACTCGTCGGCTTATCATCATAATCTTACCTCAAGCGAGCCGGACCTTCCTTACTTTGACGACTGGTTGGTGACCCCACAGATTTCGTTGCCGCCCAAGAGCCACATGCGAGGTGACCTCTGGCTGGACTTCTGGGAGAATAACGCCAATATGAGCAAGTATTATGGCGAAAATGCGCACAGCGTATGGATATCATTAGCTGGTCCGAATCCGGATCCCGATGGCGACGGCCATATCGACGACGGCAACTATACGCTGCTGGCAGAATTCGATGATGCAGTAAACGACTGGACACTCCGGCATATCAACCTCTCTAAGTATGCGGGCCACAATATCTACATCGCCTTCCGCTATATGGGCAACAACTCGTCGAAATGGTGGATTGACGACGTGGAAATACGTTCCGAGGTGGAAAACCCCGGATTCATCAGGGCCTGCCAGCCGATTTACCTGAACGCGACTGATTACCCGGAAGAAAAAGCGGTTGATCAGGAGCAACTCGATTGGAGTGATTGGGCAAAAATATCAGGCATGAGTGTTCCCCCACGATATGCTCAGACGTTCACCGCTGGCGTGAGCCAACTTGACGCAGTCAAACTGCCATTATGGGCAGAAAATGAATCAAACGTGGGTGTAATCATACTTCAGGGTGCCCCCAGTGATTGGTGGCATAATCTTGACAGCTCTCTACTCGCTGCTGATATGAATGTAAACGGTCCTGGTGGTCCTACCGGAGCGATTGGCATGGCACAAAAATACATCCCGCCATGTGGTAACGAAAGCAGCCCTGCCTGGTGGCAATTCCACTTTGTCCCCTCTATCAATTTGGTGCCTGGCGAAACCTATACCATTATGCCCGTCGTGTTTAGCACAGGCACAGGCAATGTCTCCTGGGCATATGAGACATGCCCCGATGACGCGTATCCAGGAGGAGCATTGTGGTGGCATAATGGCGAATACTTCCAGCAAAACGACACCATGGATTTTGCTTTCCAAACAGAATACTGGACCGGCCAGGAATCAGTCTGCGAATCAGGAATCCAACATAAGTTCTACAAGTATGTCCGCTGGAACGGTACCGATTGGGTGGAATACCCGCAGCCAGCGGAAGAAGGCAACGCCAATGTGATTAACATCAGCCAGTTCTATACCAGAGAGGAAATAAAATCAGGTTTCATGAGGCAGTGGATTGGCGGCGGCGGTTATCATGATCCCTATCTCTGGTATGTCTACGACGAGGAAGAAGGCATTCACTTCATGGAGAACTGCACCCATCATCTCTACTACTGGGCCAAGGACAACGTGTGCCATCACACGGATGTCTATCATCAAAAATACTACGTTGACGATCGTGACCCTGTGGTGGAAAAGACTCATCCAGACCATGGCTGGTATCCGGTCATAGAAGTCTACGGCAACACAGACTATGATACCACGGATGACCCTGACCCCGGCGATATGCAGGGAGAATTCCATGTTGCCGCTGAATGGAGCACTGACTATTATGATGATGGCTGGGAGCCTAACACTGCCTCATCAGACCCCGATGTCTACAAGAAGAAAGACATCCATTTCGTTGTAGAGAACAATGATCCCAACAATGCCTTGACCAATCTCAGGATTTGGGTGCAGCAAAAACCGGAGCGTGAAGGCTGGAACGACGAGGGCATTTCGCTGAACTATAGCGAGACACCTGGTGGGGAAGGCTGGAATGTCACCTACCAAGTCTACGAGGTGCCACCGATTCCTGCAGGCGAGACAGATACCTTCACCATTACCGTGTACGACAACCTGGAACGCTTGCGTGGCGGTGAATGGGAGTGGGGCATCATGGAAGATGTCAATATCACTCAGTATCTCAAGGCTGGCGCAAAGATAACGCTTACCGCACATGACCATGATGAACCAGAGGATAAAGTGGTTGATCAAGAGCAGGATAATTGGGATCCCGTTACTCCTGCGTTGGATATGGTTTCCCAACCTCCATGGTGGGATGCACAAGAGTTCTACCCAACGGCAAATCGCCTGGATGCCGTTGAACTCAACTTGGGAGCTACCCCCGGTTCAACTGGTGGTGCAAACGTCACGGTAACCATTGTTACCCCATGGGGTGTCCCTCTGGGTTCAGCTACGAAGCATATTCCTTACTTATATGGAGACTCGAGCTGGTATCAGTTCCACTTCGACCCACCTATTTCGTTGATCCAGGGCGGTATGATGCCGTACTACATTGCGGTTTCGTTGGCAGATAACTCCGGAGAAGCTTATTGGCGTTACGACGATGGTGACTCGTATCCAGATGGGAATGCGTGGGTAGATGGAATTACTGCAAGTGTGGATTGGACATTCCGGACGGAATACTATGAAGATTGCCCATCCGGTGTGGAGAACATCTTCTGGCGATATGAATGGAACCGCAGTGAATATCCCTATGAGGGCACAGGTGGCCATGGCGCACGCTGGATGTATGGCTGGGAACTCCCCGGCATCACCAATGCAACGCATCCCGAAATTGGACCATATGCATGGTACATCTATGACAACGAGACTGATATCCATTTCACGGAGGAATGCAGACACGACCTCTACTATTTCGCCAAGGATAAAACCTGCCATGTCAGCGATGTACATCATCAGATATACCTGGTAGATGCGAGCCCCCCTCATATCAACGAGACGCTGCCTCCTCATGGCTCCATTGGTAAGACCACCCAGACATTGTTTGAGGACTTTGAGATGCCCTTTGGCAATGGCTGGGCTGTGGTTGACGGCGTGGCCAGCAGTTGGACCATCAAAACCGATGAAACCGAGTTTTGGAACTACGACCAAGATGTCGCTTACTCTGGCCGTTATGCCGCCTTTGCCTACCGCTGGGATGCACCATTCTGCAGCTGGTTGATAACGCCCAAGGTCACGATTCCAGAGGATGGTAATGTGACCTTCTACTACCGGACCTATGGTGATAGTACTCAGGCGGAGCTGGAGGTAGGGGTATCCACTGCTGAAAGCCAGACCGATATAGCTGGCTTCAGTGACATAGTATGGTCTACTAATTTCTCAGATAACTCTGCCTACCGACGAGCCGAGGTTGACCTGTCCGCATATAAAGATCAGGAGGTCTACATTGGCTTCCATTGCAGCTATCTTGACCGTACCTATACCAGTGGTGGCGGGCTGCTGCTGGACGACGTCTGGATAGGCGGCATCCATCGCATTGATACCGTCCTAGACGATGATGTGGAGAATGGCGAGGATGGCTGGCAGATAGATGATTTAACTGCTCAGGATAGCTTCTGGCGGACCGTCCGTCGTATCCCGGAGACTGCTCCGACGAACCCAGATTATGGCTTCGTGCCTCCCGCACCCTCCATTTGGTGTGGCAGCCTGGTGGACATCCCCTCCGATACATGCTACAACAATAATGTCAATGAGGGCTACAGCTGCAACTGGAATGATACACTAACCATGAAAACGCCGGTTGACCTGTCAGCCGTCGATCCCAGTGACCCAGTCATCTTTGAATTCGAGGCATGGTATGACATAGGCACGGGTGACGCCCTCTATGTCGAGGTCAGCAATGATAGTGTTAACTGGACAGGCAACATGGTTGGTCCCATTGATGGTACTGATGATTGGGCCACAGATACCGTTGATTTGAGTAATTATATCGGCAATGGCACGGTATGGGTCCGCTTCCGCTTCCAGACGGACGATATCCTTGATACAGCTGCTGACGGTGTCTTTATTGACAATGTGAGTATCTATAATTCCACTAATACGTTCTTCTCTGATACCTTTGGTACCCTTAGCGATCCGGATATGAGCCACTGGGATGCGGCCATGCTGGAGACATCCAAATGGCATATTGTTGAAGAGGAAGACTACCATTCGGAGAACCATTCTTGGTGGTGCGGCGTGGACGCTACTGACCAGTATCTGAATTGCATGAACGACGCCCTGATGTCACCGGCAATCGATTTGACTGATGCCTCGTATGACGGCAAGCAGGCCATGCTGATGTTCTGGCATACCTACTCTATGAAGCAAGACTATGATTACGGATACGTTGAAATCAACGATGGTACGGGATGGAATACACTTGCTAGCTATACTGGCTCTCGCAGTTGGGTGAAGGAATTCATCAACATTACTGACTACATCGGCGACACGGTTCATATTAGATTCAGGTTTGCCAGTGACGATTCTGATAAAATGTCTGGATGGTATCTCGATGATTTCGAGTTAGAAATACGCGAATACACTGAAACCACCTATGATGACACCTTTGATGTCTATAAGGAAACCGAGGATGTTGCAGATGAGGATGCACTTCCCCGCTTCCCGCCGACTGGAAGAGATAAGGACCATCCAGGGTTGAGCGATGAGGAAACCGGCGTGTTCTATGGTAACTGGACGGAGAGTAGCAATGTTGGCGCTTCGGATCCATTCTCTAGCTGGACACAGTACGGTGGCCCCTGGTACTCCACCGCAGTCTGCCATGGAGCATATTATCCATATCAGAGTGAGAATCTCATCACGCCGGTGATTGAAGACCTACCCAAGTTCTCCAATCTTACCTTCAGGCACTGGTTTACCGATAGTTCAGGTGGTGCCACTGGCTACGTCATTATCAAAAATGCCAGTGGAGAGCAACCCTACGAGATTCGATTCCAGTCTTCCAGCAGCGGTTTCGTGGATATTCCCTTATGGAAATACCACGGACAGGATATACAGATTATATTCAGGTTCTACACCGGTTCAGAATCAGGCAGCACCAATGACTACTGGGCTATTGAATGGGTGAATGTGACCTCATATGGTTTCCTCAGACAGGGGGCAGAGATAACCCTCGACGTGGACGATGACCCCCTCAACCAAAGTGAATGTGACGCTGGCATCGAAGCCATCTTCTATCGGTATACAGAAAACGGCAACAAGCATCCAGATACCTGTGGAGAGGGTGTCATATGCGGCAGCGAGCTTGCCTGTCTGTATGGAGAAGATTACGATATCCCAGAAATAACAAAACATGAATGGTATGTGGTCTACGACGATTATCTAACCATCAGCTTTGATGAAGAATGCATCCACGACCTGTACTACTTCGCTAAGGATAACGTCTGCCACCGCACTGATATCGTTCATGAACGGTACTACGTGGATGGTACACCGCCAGAAACATGGCTTAACGTTTCTTGGGGCAGTCTTGGTGACCATCCCTGGATACCCAAGAACGATGGAGACAGCTCTGGCCAGCAGGAGGATTACTGGTATAAGCCAGGCGACAACTTCCCAAGCGTCATCTGCATCAAAGATGACTTCCACTTCCATGCAGAACACACCAATGACAGTGGCAGTACTGAAGGGACATGCATCTATCCATATTACAAGCAGGACAGGACCTATTACCGCTGGGAGATCTACAACTATACAACCGGTAAGTATGAGGTAGCTTGGCCGACTCAGAATGACACAGAAATAGAAGGCGTCATTTCTGGCTATGAAATCAACGTTTCCAACCATGAAGCGGACATTCAGCCCTACTGGTGGATGAATGGCCAAGGACCAGACTACTTCCCAGAGGGCTGCAAGCACAAGCTCGTCTACTTCAGCAAAGACGACCTCTGCAACACCGAGCAGCCCACCTACTGGGTGGTCGGCGTTGACGACGAGAAGCCGGAGACCGACCTTAAATTCTACGGCGACGAAGACCACTACTTCAACGTCAGCGAAAACCTCCGATACATGCAGAACGACACCCAGATATGCCTCGAGGCACACGATATGCCTAACCACACTGAATGCCAGACCGGCGTCTGGTATATCAACTACGCCGTCTGGAGATGGCAGACCAGCGAGTACACCATCAGGGTGCCCACCAACGTCATCGCCGGCGGCAACATCATGTATGACCACTTCGGCCACGTCTACGACACGGTCACCGTGGAAGATCTCGGCTACTACTACGACGCCATCGACAGCAACGGCGACGGCCTGTGGACCACCTCCGACTACATCTACCTTGACTGGACTGCCGGCAGCCGTTCAGACGGCATCTACCACATCGAGGATGTCAAAGACAAGGGCAGTTGCTACCATCTCACCGTCCGCGACTGCTCGGCAGACGCGTCCGGCAAATGGGTCAGCATGATACCCTGGACCCGAACTGATGATGGTGTCAGCCAGGTCTGCTTCGGCGAAGAACTCTTCGATGAGTGTGGCAAATACGAGATACATTACTATGCGGTTGACTACAACAACATGACTGAGGAAGTACATGTCCCAGACATCATGGTGGATTGTACCCCGCCAGTCAGCACCAAGACGTTTGGTGAACCGGTCAACGAGACACAGATAGAGGGTGGTGAAACCGTACACTATGTCAATGCTACCACGCCGATATGCTTCAGCGCCGTCGACCCACGCATATGGGACAGCGGTGTAAAACAGATACAGTATCGGTTCGAAACCACAGGCATGGGTGACCCATCCTACTATGAGTGGAAGAACATTACTGATTACTTCGACGTAGATTTTGTCTCTGAGGGCAAGAAGTATTGCTTTAACCTCCGCAAACACTTCGGGCAGGACTTCCTGGACGACTGGTATGAGGCCTATAATACCTCCAAACCGTTCATCCTTTATCATAGGGCCATCGACAATGTTAGCCATATGGAATTAGAGGAAGATACTGGCTGGTACAAGCAGAAGATATACTATGACCCCCTGCTCACAGAGACTTCGCCGAACATCAGCAAGGGCTACGACGACCCGAATATCCTTGGGCCACCAGTAGGAGAACTCCAAAGTGACCTCCATTTCATCAGGTCTGATACTCCGATCTGGCTCAATGGCACCGACAAAGAAGGAGGACTGGTCATGATGCAAATATCCATCTTCTCTACGGAGGACCCAGAACCCTTCCCAGAGGGAGAAGAAGACTGGATGACGGTCTGGACCGGTGGTCCCACCGACATGATGAACTATACGTTCACCATCGGAAGCCTTAGCCTCGACCTTGAACAGATGGACTCCTACTGGCTCTTCTATAGAGCCATCGACGAATACGGCCTCGTAAGCGACGTCGGTAAACAACGCTTCCGCCTAGACGATACCCCACCGACCACTGATATCGAGGCTCTGGCTGAGGAATATACCTACGGCGACGACATTGTTATCAACGCGACGGCGCAGGATAATTCGGATTGGGTCAACGTCAGCAGCGTTACGCTCATGTATCGCTACTACAACGAAACCAGCGAGACCTGGGGCTCATGGATGAAATACGATGGTGTCATGACTGAAGCGCCATACATCTGGCACTTCGATGCTCCCATGGGACCGGGCGACTACGAATTCCGTGTCGACGCAACCGATCGCCTGAACAATACGGAGACCAGCACCACTGCAGAGGCCTCCACATCCGTGATACCGGTGGCTGGCGACTTCGACGGTAACGGAGAAGTTGACCTGGATGACCTCATGGAGATCCTGGATTACTACGGCGTGAAAAAGACGGACGACCCCGACTACTGGAATGATAACAATCTGGACATGTACGACCTCTACGATGACGACGAAATCAACATCTTGGACCTTACGATATTGGCCGATAATTGGGGTTGAAAAAACGCCACAATACACGAGGTATAAAATGATGAAAAACGTATTGAACGGGCGGTATACCTCCCTCCTCCTCACCTTTTTATTGGTGGGAGGGTTATGCATGGGAGGTCTTGCAGCCATAAACAATCCCATATCAGAACCTACCACTGCACAGTCGGGTGAGGATGTAGCCACCGTTGCAATCACTCCTGAGCAGGTACGCTCCCCTGTCGGAGAACAGATAACCGTGAACCTCTCTATCAACTCTTCGGAACCACTGACTGCTGCCAGTATAGCGTTGACCTTTAACGCGTCAGTCCTTCATGCAACGTCGGTCAACGACGGTGGCATGTTTAGCGTTTGGGGACCCAGCCTCAGCTCGAATGTTACCGTCATAGACAACGAAAATGGTACCATCGAAACGGTGATGGCCTTTAACATAGAAGGCAATGCTACCAATGGTACCCTTGCAACCATAACCTTTGAGACCGTAGGAGACGGCACCTCCACTATCGATTTCTCGTCGATAAGCCTGAAAAACGCTACCCGTGATTCAATGCCCCTAGCAGACATCGATGCACAGCCTGCCACGGTCCTTACGACCATAACCATTGTTCAGGTTTCGTCAGCCAATGCCGGAATCGACACACAGATGTCTGTTGACATCAACATCACTCCTGCGGTAGGCCTCAAGGTGTTCCAGTGCGATATTACATTCAACCAGTCGATTGTGGAAGCGGTTGAAGTCATCGACGGCGGCATGTTCAACATATGGGATATGCCGGGGGCTATGGAGATAGACAACGATAATGGAGTTATCAAAAACATATCTGGGGTTAACAAGCAAGGAAACGTCACGAATACCTCGGGTACGTTTGCCACTATCGTATTCAACGGCATAGAATACGGCCAAACGCCAATCAAGGTAACCAACGTGGTGACAGCAGATGCAGACTATGAATTTGTTCAGTCAATGATATATAACGGCACGATAACTGTTGACGGCATAAAGCCCCAGATAACGGATAACACGCTCGATACGGCCACGACAGGCGATGAGTTTACCTTTAATGCCACAGTTACCGATAACCTCAACGCAGTCGACACGGTCACCGTGGAGTACTGGTATGACGGTGAGGCACCTACCACTGAGATCATGCAGCCAGGCAGTGACTACACGTACACCACCACGATTGAAAACACCACAGATGACCTCCATTATTATATCAATGCCACCGACACCTCCGGTAACTGGAATCGTACCGAGGAGGCCACTGTCACCGTCGAAGAC
>JBNGDQ010000049.1:0-9106 GCA_049975285.1 Thermoplasmatota archaeon | reverse complement strand
CGTTGCCGTCGGAGCGATTACGGGCGCTTCGCCGCCTCGCCGATGCGGGCGTTCCCTGCTCGGTGCGCCTGGACCCGGTTATACCCGGGGTAACCGACGATGAGATAGCGGGCATTGTGGCGGCGGTGGCACCCCATTGCCGGCACGTCGTGTCCTCCACGGTTAAACCTCGGAGCGATGGGCTGCATCGCCTGCACCAGGTGCTGCCCGACGTGATGGAACAGCTGCGCTTTGCCCGGCGGGGAAACATGTATGTGTTGCCGGTGGAGCAGCGCCGGGACCTCATGCGCCGGGTGGAGCGGGCATGCCGGGAGCAGGGAGTATCGTTTGCTACCTGCCGGGAGGGCTTCACTGGTGATGCAGCGTCCTGTGATGGCAGCCACCTGCTGTTCTCTGAGCCCTGAGATGCAAGCAGTGTGCCAGCAGTCACTCAAAAAAATCGAAACTTTAATATGGTATTAACAGGATGTATCATCGAGGGGATTGGGAAGACCGGATAGCATTTATGCCTCCACCACCCATTAATCTTTTTGGGTCTTCCCCCCTCTTTTTGGCGAGAAGCATCGCCCGCTATATAACCATGTTGCTTTTCCCTGGGTGGCTCGAAAAACACTTAAGCCCCCCGGGTATCTAAGCATATGAAACTCGTCATCGTTGGCTGTGGCGCCGCCGGAGCCACGGCAGCCCAGTTCGCCCGGAAGCAGGATAGACGTGCGGAAATCATTATACTGGAGAAGGGCCCACATCCCCAGTACTCGAAATGCGCGTTGCCCTGGGTGATATCAGGTGAACTCTCGCCTGAGGACACCATCGAGTTCAGCCAGGAATGGTTCGACAAAGCGAACATCGACCTCCGTCTCGACACTGAGGTGACAGACATCGATTTCGACGGCAAAACCGTGCATACCGATGAGGGCACCGAGACATACGATGCACTCATCCTGGCCACGGGTGCCACGCCGTTTTCCCCGGTTGAAATAGAAGGCGACGCGTTTTTCCTGCGCACGCTCGAGGATGCAGCCGGCATCAAAAAACGAGCTGCGCCGGGAGCAACGGCAGTCGTGGTCGGCGCCGGACTCATCGGCCTCGAGGCAGCGGAGGCTCTGCATGAACTGGATGTCGAGGTGACCGTCATCGAGTTTCTCCCCAATCTGCTGCTCAACATGGTAGACGATGACGTCGCCCGCGTGGTCCAGCGTGGCATGCCCGACGGGATAACCTTCCATTTTGATACAAAGGTAACAACCCTCACGGCTGGTAGCCCCATGCAGGTCGCCGTTGAACGCGATGGCGACAGGGAAACCATCACGGCAGACTTCGTCCTGGTCGCCACCGGCAACCGACCCAACGTCGAGCTGGCTGGACAGCATGCCGACAAGGCCATCCCGGTGGACGAGCGCTGCCGGACCGACATCCCGGATGTCTACGCGGTGGGTGACTGCACCCAGTATCAGGACGTGGCCGGCAGTGATGTCATCGTCGGCCTGGGCAGCACCGCCGTCCGGCAGGCCGTAGTCGCCGGTCAGAATGCCGTCGGCGGCGACGCGACGATGCCGCCGCTGCTCAATGCACGGACAACGCGGCTGTTCGACATGGAAATCGCTGCCGTGGGTCCAACAAGTAAAGAGATGCCGTTTTCTCCCGTTACGGGGACATTCACGGGCAGCACGCTCCCTGACTACATGGCGGGTGAAAAGCTACTGGTGAAGGTGCTGGCCGACGACAGCGGCAGGCTCATGGGTGTCCAGGCCGTTGGGCCGGGAGCCGCCCAGCATATCAACCGGTTTGCCGTGGCCATCCAGCATTCACTGACGCTTGAACAATTCGCGGATGTGGAGACCGCATATGCTCCGCTGGTAGCGCCCGTGTTCGATGCATCAACGGTGGCCTGTAACATCGCCCATCGGCGGGTACGGTAGACATGCAGCAGCTTTTCCCCGGAATATATCGACATGAGGAGCGGCTGTACACCAGGAATCTGATTCCCGGGGTAGCGGTATACGGCGAGCGGCTTCGCTCCATCCAGGGGCAGGAATACCGCTCATGGAATCCCTACAAGAGCAAACTGGCCGCAGCCATCCAGAACGGGCTGAAAGAGGTCCCTCTGGAGAAGGAGAGCCCGGTGCTCTACCTGGGGGCAGCCACCGGCACCACCGTCTCCCACATATCCGACATCGTGCCCGGGGGAGTCATCTACGCCGTCGAGAAATCCGAGCGAGCCATGCGTAAACTCGTCGCGCTCGCCCGGCAGCGAGACAACGTGGTGCCCATCCTGGCCGATGCCCGTCAGCCGCATCGATACGAGCATTACGTGGCTGGCCGGCCCGAGCTGCTGTATCAGGACATCTCCCAGCAGGACCAGGTCGACATCTTCCAGAAAAACATGGCTCATTTTAAATCCTCCCGGGGCCTGCTCATGGTCAAGGCGCGGAGCATCGACGTCGCCGCCCGACCAAACGATGTCTTCCGCGGCGTGCAGCGCAGCATCAGCGAACACTACTCCATCCAGCAGCAGGTACAACTGTCTCCGTATTCGAAGGACCACCTGGCCGTACTGGTCAACGCAGAATAACTACGGGAACAGCAGGCACTGCAGCAAATCCATGAACCAGACGTGGAACTGGTAGAGCAGCGCACCGCTGAAGCGCTCTTTTGGCATACTGACGGGCAGGGGTTTCGACCAGTTCCCGTCGAGGCCGTGGACATCCTCGGCTTTGACGCGGATGTTGTAGGTGCCCTTCTCCGCCCAGGTGTAGTTGACTGATATCGGGGTTCCAGCTGCAACGTAGCTCGTCCGGGTGGTGTTGCCGTCACCCCAGTCGAAGGTATACCGGATATCGTTACCGTCAGGATCGTTCACCGTCGCCGTATAGGTATAGGGCTCCCCGGGTGTACCGCGGGTTGAGCCCTCGGGCGGCTCCGGCTGCCCGGGGGGATAATTGGGCCCCCCATAATAGTAGACGTTCTTCTGGATCTCGCATTCCCCGTAGGCGATGCGGAACCAGCCGTCCTCGCCCCACTCGGTGCCCCAGCTGTTCTTGACGATCCAGTAGCCCTCGTCCTCGCCGCCCCAGGTATCATCGTAGCCGACGATGGTGACGCAGTGACCGAAGACGAACTCGTCCGACTGCTGCACGTAGACGCCGCCGTCATAGTCAGGATAAAAGTCACCGTAGACGTCCATGCTCGCGGGAAGCGGCCCGTACTCAACGAGTGCATTCTGTATCGACGTCGGGTCCGAGCTCACGCGATGGTAGCTCTCGATGCCAACGAGGTGGTCAATCCAGTCCGCGCACTTGGCGTCACAGGGAACTGTATCGTCAGCCTCGTAGGGCATACACGCCTCGGGAATAGCGCCGTTGTGCTGCACCCAGTTGAGCGTGCTGAACCAGTACCAGCCACCGCAGCCACCCGGCGAGCAGGACAACATGTACTGTTCCGACAGGTCAACCTCCAAGTCAGGGTCATCAGTCCATATCTTGACCATTGCCTCCAGGCCGCCGAGAGCCCCGAACGCCCAGCAGGAGCCGCAGACATCCTGCAGCTGGTCCTTTATCGGCGTGGTCCAGTCGTCCCCGCTGACGTTCCGCCAGTCCCAGCGCTCCGGCGGGTCGCCCAGCAGGACGGTTCCCTCGGCCGTCTCCTCATGCCAGGCAATCGATTGACTGTCATCTGCTCCCGGGAGGGGAACGAAAAGCGCGGCCACCGCCAGACATATCACGATTTTCCAGATGCCTCCGTTCATGGCGCCTCCATGGACACACATCTGGCGTGACTATTTGAAAGTACTGGTCTCTGCCACATCGACGGGCCGTCGGTCTTCAGTCGGCAAGGTATTTCCGGGCCAGGCCGAGCAGCGACGGGCGTTTCAGCATCTTCTTGATGAAGAACGAGATGCGCGCCTGGCTGAGCTCAAAGATATCCTCGCCCTCCAGGATGTCCGCCAGGAGCTCGAAGTCCTTGTCCTCCAGCTTCTCCAGGAAGGAACGGAGCTTCAACAGCTTCGCCGTCTTCTCCTCGTAGACCTCGTCCCACCGCTGCACGTATTCCGATAGACGCTGCTGGGACAGGTCGCCGTCGGACAGCGCTGATTCTGCTACCCCGGCGGCCAGCTGAGAGGAATGCATGGCGCGGATGATGCCGCCGCCATGGATGGGGTTGACCAGCTGGGCTGCATCGCCGACGAGCATGACGCCGTCGCCGACCATCTCCGTGAAATGATTAACGGGCACCCCGCCCGCATTTATCTCTATGGGGCTCGCTCCGCTGAAGATGTCAGGATGACTGTCGATGAACTGCCTGAGATAGGCATGAGCACTCATCTCGGCGTTGCGCTCCAGTACGCCGAGACCCACGTTGGCCGAGAACCGCTTCGGGAATATCCAGGCGTAGCCCAGCGGCGCCACATTGTTTCCAAAAAAGAGGTGGATATGTGTATCATCCACGTTGACGTTGGCCATCTCGTACTGGATGCCGGAATGATAATCCGTCAGCCGGTTGACACTCTGAAAGCCCGCCCATCGGCCCACCTTGGACTCGACGCCGTCAGCCCCGATGACCAGCCGGGCGGCTACCTCACGTTCACCGTCCAGTCCCCGCAGGCGGACAGTCCAGCGGTCACCCCGGCGCTCCATCCCCATAGCCTGGGTATCCACCATGTAGATGGCACCGGCCTCGATGGCCCGGGCGGCCAACTGCTTCTCGAACACCTTGCGCTCCAATACGTAGCCGAACATCTCGCCGCCCTTCATGTCGACGCGCTTTCCCGACGGCGAATACAGCGAGGCGCCCTCGATGCGCTTGTGAACATCCATATCCACGTCGATGCCCACAGTGTTGAGCCCATTCTGGGAGACACCTTCCGCGCAGCGCTTCGGGGGCCCGATCTCCTGCTTTTTTTCCACGACCAAGGTGTCGAAGCCCCGACGAGCGAACTCCCATCCAGCGATGCTTCCCGCCGGGCCGGCGCCCACGACCAGCACATCGAGCTTCATGCTGGCCCCTCCAGCGCCTCAACGGGACAGAAACGGACGCAGATGCCGCACTCCGTGCACGCCTCCGAGACCTCCAACCGTTCACCGTACAGGGTGAGCGCGTCCACCGGGCAGAGGCCGACGCAGCCCCCGCAGTGCAGACAGCGCTCCCGGTTAATGCGTATCATATGACTCCTCAACGGGTCTACATATGGCACCCCATATTTAAAGATAGAGATTTTCCTACCCGGAGGATATGAAATCAGGCTGCTACAGTGACGTTGACCGCCATGCGGATACCCTGGAGCATCACTGTGAGCTCCATGCCGTGGGGCTCCTGGGACGGCAGAGGCGGCACATGGATGAAGCCAGCTGGCATGCCCCGCTGCCCGGCATCACCGAGCAGCTGATAGAAGACATAATTGCAGACATAGAGCCCCGCAAACCAGGACTGACGGGCGGCGATATCCTCCTCCTGCAGGGCGGCGACGATGGCATCCACGGGCAGCGTCGTATGACGGACCAGCGGCCCCGACGCGTTGACAAGCGAAAAGCGCAGCAGGGATGGATGCTGCAGGTTGACCGCCAGGCGTTCCACCATGATGGCCCGTGCAGTCCCGTCCAGCCCGAGCGCGATGACCGCCATCGGGTCATACCGTTCGATGGCCTCCCGCAGGCGATGATGCGAGGTATCAAAGGTGACGGGGAGCACCAGGCCGATGATGTGGGCGTCGCCGACCATGGTGTCATTCAAGGCGAGTGCTATCTCTCCTGAGGGATTACGGTCCCACTGGTTGAAGGACCCAAACCCGGTCACGAGGACTGTCTCCTGCTGTAATGGCTGCGAGGCGGGGAGAATCGATACAGGAAACACAAAGAGTAATGCCAGAGCAAACGCCGTCGCTTTCATGGTGTAGTAACGCGTTGGCGCTATAAAATTGCTGCGCGTCTATTGCATTGGTACTTCCGAGATGACCACGTGCGGCGGCGTGTCCACTCGGTCGCTCTGCCGGATGTGGTCGACCTCTTTGACCACGACTTCGACGCCGTCGCCGAAGGTGCGCTCGTAGCGGCGTTGGAGTTCCCGGAAAATAGTGTCCACTGATGGACCAATATCGCGGAGTCGCTCGTCTATAACCACGTGGATCTCGATGCGGTCCAATCGCTTCTGGATTATCTGGAACTGCTGTATCTTATCCGTATCGAGCTCATGCATGACCTTGCCGGGCACCCCGGTGATAGCCGACGGGGGGATAATCTTGTCGCCCTCCAGGATGATAGAGTCGACCTTGCGTCCGCCCACGATGCCCAGCAGCGGCGTCTGGATGCCACAGTCACACGTGTCATCACGGGGGATGATGTAGTCCTTCATACCCGTATATCGGATGACCGGAGTGCCGCGGCCGTAGAGCTTGGTGACCACGACGTGCCCGGGTTCACCAGCCGCGACGTCGTTGCCCTCGTCGTCCAAAAACTCGAGATGCACAAGATCGGAATGAATGTGATAGTTGCCCTGCCGGCATTCAAATGCAGCCGGGCCAGCCTCCGTCGAGCCGTACACGTCAAAGATGGGCGCATTGAAGGTATCCTCGATGTAGCGCTTGGTGTACCCGTCGAGCACCGCACCCGATGAAGACATCACCCGCGGGGAAACGTTGCTGCCCTGGCCCCTCCGCTTCAGGACAGCCAGCGCGCGCAGCACGCCGGGGTAGCCGCCCAGAAACTCGGGCTGGAATTCGTTGATGCGGCGCAGGAGATCCTCCGGTGGGTCTCCCACGTGTAGAATCTGCATATTATCAAAGGAAAACAGCCGCCCCAGGTAGGGCATGACCGTCCGGCTGAGATAGGCCTCCTCGGCGCTCTCCGGCGTCAGGTCGACGATGACGCTCATCCGGGTGGTCCGCCAGTCGACGCCGTATTCACGGAGCTCTCGGATAAAGCCAAACAGAGCCTTGATGATAGTGTAGATGTCCGTGTAGAGGGAGACAGGTTGCCCCGTCGAGCCCGACGTGCTGACCACGTGGGCATTGCTCTCGTCAAAACGAGGATGGACGATACCATCGGGGAAATGCCGGCGGAAGTCGTCCTTGGTGATAAACGGTAATTTTTTGATGTCCGCGATACCGGAGATGTCGTCGGGATGCACGTCCGCCTCGCGGTATTTCTGCCGGTACACAGGGACCTCGTATGCATAGTGAACCATGCGCCGGAAGGCCTTGTCCCGATATCGCTGCAGTTTCTCAGGCGACATGGTCCACACCCTGTCAACGTCGGTGAGATAGCCTTTCGCCACCCGGAGCAGAAAGAGCGGATTGAGGAACGGATTCATAGTGCTGTTGTGCAATATCCCCTGAGATTTATAGTTTTTGGCACGGCACCCCGAAAATCTCTCCATGTGAAACATTTTTGGTATGGCTATGATGGGTCAGCTGTAAGCCATGTCCACATAGTGGAAGGACTATCCAGCGAGTATACGGCCAGGGCATCCCGGAGCCTATACAGACATGCCATCAGCCAGCATCGGCGGTAAACTTTAAATGAACCAGCAACATACCCTGCCCATGAGAGAAGGAAGATGCGTCTCCTGTGGACGCGGACTGGTCGAACGAGGAAGCGTGACGTTTCCCTGCCCTGAATGCGGGGCCACCATCAACCGATGCAGCACCTGCCGGGAACGAGCCGCCACGTATGAATGCCCAGACTGTGGATTCCGGGGACCATAGGTGAACAATATGGGAGATGTAGGAATCACCCTGAAAATCATGCCCACCGGCACCGAAGTAGACCTGGAGTCCCTCAGAGAACGCGTCATCGAGGCAATGCCGGATACGGCAAAGGTGCAGGGCGCGGATATCGCTCCCGTGGCCTTCGGCCTCAAAGCCGTGATGCTCGACCTTGTCACCGGCGACGAGAGCCCGGACGAACTGGTCGACATGCTCGCCGAGGTGGACGGCGTCGCCCGGATAGAAATAGAAAAAGTAGGCCGTCTCTTCTAGAGCAGCCACTTCATAATCGCCATCTGGGCCCACATCCGGTTCTCCGCCTCATCGAAAATGACGGACTGTGGTCCATGCGCCACCTCCTTGGTCACCTCGTTGCCGTAATAGGCGGGAAGGCAATGCATAAAGATAGCGTCGGCGGCGGCCCGGGCCATGACATCTTCATCCACGGTGTATCCCTCCAGCATCTGGAGGCGATCCTGTTTTTCCGCCTCGTCACCCATAGATACCCAGGTGTCGGTTACCACTACGTCTGCCCCGGATCCCGCATCGCCGTGCAGCTCGGTAACCTCGACGTCGCCTCTCTCCCGGGCCATGCCGAGATACTTCTCAGAGGGCCAGAACGGCTTCGGGGCCACGAGGGTCATCTTCATGCCCGTCATGGCCGCGCCCAGCATCAATGAATTGGCCATGTTGTTGTTCCCATCTCCATAATACGCCAGGTGGAGGCCATCCAGGTGACCCTTATGCTCCTTGATCGTCATAAGATCCGTTATCACCTGGCAGGGATGCTCCTCGTCGTCCAGCCCAGAGATGACAGGCACCGTGGCATGTCTGGCCAGCTCCACCATGTCGGCATGGCTGAAGGCCCGATACATGATGAGATCGGCATAGCGTGACAGCACCAGTGCCGTATCCTCGATGGTCTCCCCCCGGCCGAGCTGGATGTCATCCTTCCCCAGAAAGATGGCGTAGCCACCCAGTCGGCGCATCCCTGCCTCGAAGGAAACCCGGGTCCGGGTGCTTGATTTCTCAAATATCATAGCCAGGATGCAGTCCTCCATATCCTTCCCGTGGCCATGTCGCTTCATGTCGATGGCGTCGTCGATGATGTCATGTAGTGCATCTTTCACGTCGAGCATGGAGATAACGTGCTTCATGGCCGGGTATTGCCGGGGCGGTTAAAAACGTTTGCCGTTTGGACAAGTACTTGTGTTATCTGCCAAGAATTTCGTCGGGATTTTTATGGCAGTCATACCATTATGGGATTGTCCAACGAAGACGTCCGTACCATCATTAGGCTGATTGACGACTATGAGATATCCACCAGGTATGCAGCCAGGCGATTCGGTGTGACCCAGCGTCGCATCCAGCAGCTGGTCAAGGAATACCGGGATACTGGCACGGTCCCCC
>JBNGDQ010000048.1:0-9146 GCA_049975285.1 Thermoplasmatota archaeon | reverse complement strand
TTGTTTTTTATTCAATTCAGCGGCGACATCCCGCAAAATCTCGGTCTTGCTGCCCGCCTGCTCCACCAGCACCCGTCCCTCCTGCTCCCACCACCGCGATGGATGCGCTGCATTCTGCTCCACCTCGGGGCTGAGATTCAGTTTTTTAGCTGCGGCAGCGATGTCCTCGACCGTCGGGTTTTTTACGGCGACGTCGCGGGCGACACGTCGGCCCTGCTGCCGGCTCAGACTGCGGTCAAAATAGACGGGCCACAGTACAAACCGGTCGCGCATGTTACTTCAACAGCACGGCGTTGATGCAGCCATCCTGGCCGGGTCGCGAGGTAATGCGGGCTTTGCCCTTGTCCGTCTGAATGATCGCGCCCTTCGTTAGAATGTTACGGCGCACGTAATGTGGATTCGCCGGGTTTTCCAGCACGTCCTGTATCTCGGCGCGCTCAGTCTCATGGGTCTCCGGGTCGGTGATGTTGGCCACGTTGGAGGCCATGACCCGAATCCGTTGATTGTCACCCCGGATGCGGACTCGCTTGTGTCGCTCCTCTCCGATGACAGGCGTCGTCTTTTCTCTGCCGAGCTCGTAGCGACGCTTCTTCCGGGCGAGCTTGCGTTTTCCGCCGGTTTCTTTTTTCCGTGACTTCCCTTGCCATTTCATGGGAATCCCTCAATATCGGGCCCTACAATATCCATCACCCATATAAAGGTTGGCCTTCAGAGCAGCAGGGCGGCAAGCACGCCGGCCACGAGAAGCGAGGGCAGCAGGTTGAGCACCCGTATCTCCCGTATCTCGAGGATGCTGACCCCGAGGCCGAGCAGGACGACGCCACCGACGGCTGTCACCTCATTGATGACCGGGTCGGAGAGTACATGCTGCAATGAGCCAGCCGCCAGAGTCAGGCCGCCCTGATAGAGGAGGAGCGGCAGAGCCGAGAACATGACCCCGATGCCCAGGCCGGCGGCCAGCGCTATCGAGGAGAACCCGTCCAGGACGGACTTGGCAAGGAGCAGGTCCGGGGAGCCATCCAGGCCTTCCTCGATGGCGCCGAGGACGGTCATCGAGCCCATGCAGTAGAGGAGAAACGCGGTGACGAATCCCTCCGAAAAATTTCCATGCTGGGAGCCCAGCCGGCGGCGGAGCCAGTCACCGAAGCGTCGCACTCCGGCGTCGATGCCGAGCAGCTCTCCCGCGATGGCACCGAGGACGAGGCTGAATATCATGATGAGGAGGTTGTCGGTCTTCAACGCCATCTGTACACCCAAAACGAGGGTGAACAATCCAATGGCCTGGAAGACGATGCCAGTGACTCGTTTTGGCAGCCGGGTATGGATGAGCAAGCCTGCAGCGCTCCCGGCCACCACGGCTCCTGCGTTCACGAGTGTGCCAAGCATGACGGGATAACATGAATATGGTTAAAAGCGTTGACGTAGGCGAGAACTTCCGTGAAAAATTAATGTCTTTCAGCGCAGTATTTCAATGACTTCTTGCTCGATTTAACATATTCGGCAATCAGTTTTTTTGTTTTCTGTTTACCCTCTGTTGTGCTGCTCATTTTTATCTGATGCTATCGGCCCATCTCCATCATGCGCTGCAATGGGATGCGTGCGGCTTCCATGATGCCAGGGTCGAGCTCTATGGCAGGCTGCATGGTTTCAAGGGAGGCGATGGTCTTGTCGAGGGTGATCTTTTTCATGGTCTGGCAGATGGCGACGTCGAGCGTGTAAAATGTCTTATCAGGCATCTCCTGTTTCATCCGGTAGGCGAGCTCTTTTTCGGTGGCGATGATGAACTCTCTGACGTCTGACGCATGGGCGTAGCGGAGCATGCCGGACGTGGACTCGACCGCGTCGGCAATGTCGAGCACTTCTAGTGTGCATTCTGGATGCGCCAGTATCTTGGCGTCGGGATGCTTTTCTTTAAGCTCCATGACGTCGGCTTTTTCGATGCCCTGATGCGTGGGGCAGAAGCCCGGCCACAGGATGACTTCTCTCTCCCCGGAATGCCGCTGGACCCATCGGCCGAGGTTGGTGTCCGGCACGAAGATGACACCGTCGGGCATGCTACCTACGACCTTGACCGCGTTGGCAGACGTGCAGCAGATGTCGCTGACGGCCTTGACAGCGGCGGTGGTGTTCACGTAGCTGACAACGTCCATATCGTTTTCTTCTTTGACGCGCTGCAGCCGCTCGGGGTCCACCATGGCGGCCATGGGGCACTGTGCTCCAGTGTCGGGCAGCAGCACCGTCTTGTCCGGGTTGAGGATCTTGGCGCTCTCCGCCATGAAGTCGACGCCGCAGAACACGATGACGTCTGCATCTGTCTCCGATGCCTGCTTGGCCAGGCCCAGGGAGTCTCCCAGGTAGTCGGCGTTGTCCTGTATCTCGGGTCGCTGGTAGTTGTGAGCGAGGATGACAGCGTTGCGTTCCTCCTTGAGCTGCCTGAGCCGCTCGGCTTTCGAGGTCATATCGTGTGCTTATCAGAGTGGTTATTTAAAAGTTTGTGATGCAAAAAGAGAAGGGAAAAAGGAGAGAGGGAGACTATGGCCAGATGGTATCCGGGTTGGGTCCATCCTCGATGGCCAGCGTCGGGTCGCCGAACAGGGTCATCTCGAGCAGGGTCTTGTAATCACCGCCGTCGAGGTCGAAGCTGCTGGCATACTCTGAGAGTGCGTTGCCCCAGACCAGGCCCAGTCCCTTGTCCTCATATAATCCCTTGAACAGGTTGACCTCCATCCAGCCGAACAGTCGCTCTGTTTCACTGGTGCCGTAGCTGCCGTAGCCGATGCCGGAGGCCCCGTAGCTGGCGATAGCGCCACCGTACTGTTTCTTCACGACGGTCCAGGCCAGCGTGTTCGGCGTGTCAGTGAACTTACTGCAGGAGCAGGCGTTGAGCACCACGACGGGCAGCTTTTTGACGTTGAATACCCAGCTGGCATCAATATACAGGAATCCAGAGTAGGGGGAATACAGCGTCTTCTTTGGAAGCCAGGTGCTGTCGTCATCCGGGGGATGCGTCGCCCAGCTCACGGGGCTTCCGTGGCCGGAGAAGTCAACAAAGTCAGCTCCACGGTAGAATCCAGTGATGATTTTTCCTTTTTTCAGCGTGTTCGTGGACGCCCAGAGCTGCGTGGTGTCGTAGCCGGGCAGCCGCTCCAGGACCTGACCGTTGGCATACTCGCCCTCATTGACGTTTTCTCCGTCGCCGGGGAACGTATCACCGCCAATCTGGACAATCGTATTGAGCATCGTGTTGTGCTCCTCATAGTCTATGATTTTGTCCACCACGGCGGATACCTGCGCTACGCTGGTCGCCGGCAGTCGGCCGAGATACACGTCGGGGTAGACATCCACGGCGCTCATGTCATCATCGTATTCTGCATATTTACCGTTGTCGTTGGCGTCCCAGGTGGACAGGCTGCCGTTGGCGTCATAGATATCCGCATAGTATAAATCACTGGGGAAGTACTCCTCGTAGCTGCCCGACGATATCCAGGCATTGCGGACGGGGAACTGCACGCCATCCTCGACGCCGCCGCCCACCAACAGCACGGACGTGATACCCCAGGTTTCGATGGCATCCTTGATGTAGAGCTTGATTGATTCCTGTACATCTTCACCGGTATCAGGGATGTCGTCGAGCGTGGTGAGCATCGCCGGCGTTCCATGGTCGGTCTTGTAGTCAACGAGGGGTTGTAGCGCCTCTGTATAACTGCTGGGGGCCAGCACGAGCAGGTCGTAGTCGTCGGCCGTCAGGGCGGGCTCAGCGGGAATAGTGTAGCTAAGCGTTATGGAGGCCTGATTGGCAGATACGATGACGTCATCGGGCTGATACTGCACCGGGTACATGTGGACGGTCACGATGGTGGCTCTTTCACCGTCGACGAGGCCGGCTCCCCTGGTGACGGTGGAGCGCTTCACGGGAAACGGCTGGTTGGCTTCATAGGTGGACGGGACAGATGGCTGCTCTCTCACGGCGATGGAGGTCATCTGTGGGGCACTGGCCACCTCGATGGGCTGCCCGAGCTGGTGCTGGCTCAGGCCGTCATAGGTGACATCCACGCTATTGATACGGGTGCCGAAGGGGAACAGGTATGTCTTGCTGACCACAGGCAAGCGGGGTGCGCCGGGCTGTCCGGAGGACGAGGTTGCCTCCGCCAGTGTTACGACAGCTCGGTCGTTCTGCTGGGTAATGCTCGGCGAGGTAAACTGGATGCTCTCCATCGTGGTTATGGTTTCATGCTGCTGACCGGGGGAGGTCTCCTGGGCTGGCTCCTGCAGGGAGATGGTGCCTGCGCCGCCCGCCAGCAGTAAACACACTACAAACAGGGATATGATGTGTTTCGATATCATCTGGCCTCATAACCAGTAGTCATATAAAAAATTGCCTGATGCCTTGCAGATACATAACATGTAGCGGATGAACAGAGATGTCACATCATGTGCGGCGGGAAACCTGAAGCTGAAAAAAAGGACGTTTTCCTCCTTGCCCTTCCAGCGATATAGCCGCGCCGGTTTATATGCTTTGTGTTTTTTGCCTGGCGGCTACGCACGGCGGTGGAGAAAACGACCAATCATAACCCGCGCGATGGCGACGGCGAGCGCAGCCAGTACGAGAGACACGGGAACGGGGAACCCCATGGCTTCGCGCATCTCGGCGTACCGCATCAACAGCATGACCGTTGCAGCAACGACGACCACTGCGACGGCTGCATATATCACCTTGCCAGCGGTCAATAGGGGCACGTCAGCCTCCCCGGGATGGCGATGGCGCTGCTGTTGGTTGGAGGAAACTCCACGGCGGGATAACGACGTGGGTCTCTATAACCATTTCGCCGCAGGGGTACCGTAATCTTAAATAACGCCTGAATGTTAAAAAGGCAATGTTAGGGGTACTCACCACGGATTTCGTCCTCTATCATGATCTCTTGCAGGCTCTGCACCGGAGAAACGTGCCCTTTGTCTCCCTCAGCTTCGACGAGCCGATTCCACCCACGGTGGAAGTCATCGTCACCACGGAGGAGGAAAGACAGGCTGTTCCATTCCCGACGGTGATATGCCGCCAGCAGGGGCAGGACATGGACATGCTCATCGACACGGCGCTCGTGACCCTGCACCGGAAGAGCGCCGACGCCGAGATCATCATCGGCGTGGATCCCGGGGCGACCCCGGGCATCGCCATCTTTGATGAAGGAAAAGCGCTCCGTCAGTGCATGGCGGCCTCGCCCGTGGAGGCAGTGAACCTCATCCGTGCATTCGTGGAAAAATGGCGTGAACGGGACATCACCATCCGGGTGGGACACGGCGCCCGATTGGTCCGGAACCGGATTATCAACATGCTCCGCGACCTGGAGGTACCCATCGAAATCGTGGATGAGACCTCGACGACGCCCCCGAATACCCATGATGACATCCAGGCGGCGACAGCTATCGCGTTGAGCTCGGGAAAACCAGTCGAGGGACGGCTGTCAGTTGAGCCGAAGGACGGCGAGATACGAGACGTACAGCGGCGGAGCCGCATCGCGAGCCAAGATGTCACTATCTCGAAGGTATTAGCGAAACAGGTACTCCAGGGTAAAATCGGGATGGAGGCAGCGATAGAAAAACAGCGGAAAAAGTAGCCTACAATCGGAAATCCGGAGAGACGACGCCTTCCTTCTTGTAGTATTTCAGCAGACGCCGGATCTTTGCCTCTATCAGGTAAAGATTACGGCGATTTTCGATATCGCGGGAATTCTCTGCAAGATGTTCCTTCATGTTCTCCCGTTTTGCCATCAGGTTTTCCAGATCCTCCGGCATATCGCCCGTGAGGTCATGCTCAGCCAGCACCGTGCTTATCTTTTTGCCAAGCGCCGCCTTGACATCAGGGACACCATAGCTATCCCGAAGCGTGATGCCTATCAGCGCCTGCGGCTGTCCCTCCCGGGCCATCTCCACGATACGTTTCTCGATATCTGCTGCGCTCATCGACCAGTCGGGATGGGTTCGCTCGACCGGATGAGTCGACGACGATGTGCCCTTTTTACGGGAATGCATCCGAGCCATAGCACGGTGAATATGGACTTCATATATAAAACATGTGGACAGGCCCGGGATAAAAAAGAAGGCTACAGCTCTGCTTCCATGTCCTCGGGCTGCAGCTCGAATTCATCGTTGCTCTGAATGTCGCCGCGGGCCTTGAGTATCTCCCGGGCGAGCAGCCAATACGTCAACGCCAGCGATTTCCGGCCCTTGTTGTTCACCGGGATGACCAGGTCGACGTATTTGGTGATATTGTTGGTGTCGCAGAGCGCGATAACCGGAATCCCGGCGGTCACTGCCTCCTTGAGCGTCTGATGGTCGCCGATGGGATCGGTGAGCAGGATGACATCCGGCTCCCGGTAGTTCTCCGAGTCCGGGTTGGTCAGCGTGCCGGGTAGAAAGCGACCGGGCATAGCCTGGATACCGGTGACCTCCGCCAGCATAGCGAGCGGCTTGCGGGCGTACTGCCGGACTGCAACGGCCAGCACATGGTCAGGGTCGTACTGAGCCAGCAGTTTCGCCGCCTGCTTTATCCGCCGGTCGGTCTCAGCGATATCAATGAGATACAAGCCATCATTGCGAACCTTGGCAATGAATGGTTTCATAAAAGCTGTTTTTTGCTGGGTGCCGATTTCAGCGCCGGACGAGATGTACATTTCCTCGGAAACGAGCATGCCTTCGTCTTCGGTTTCGGCTTCATCGAAGTTTTCAGCCATGTAATCGCCCCTATACGACCGGACCTTTTATAATTTTTCCCTTGCGCTTCACCGTCATGGGGATAACATCCTTTTCCAGCTCCTGCAACGCCAGCTCCACCGGCGTAGTCTTATCTGTCGGCTGTTTGATGAGAAGGGGCGCACCCATCGATATCTGAAGTGCTCTTGCGCCGATAATGCGAGCCTTTTCTAGTCGTGTATACTCCACAGGGACACCTCTAAAACCGTCCGGAACAGTGTATATTAACGTTATATAAAAAGTTTATGTTATTCTGGTGGTTTGCTTGCCCGTATCTCGGCGTCACCAGGGCGAACCGCTCCTGGCTTCATTGACGGCGATTAAACATTTAAATATACTGTTTGGCTTTTGCCTGCATGGATGAACTTGTAGAGCTGCTTGCCTCGCTGTCCAACGCCCCGGGCATCTCGGGATACGAGGACCGAGTGCGAGAAGTCATACACGAAGCGCTGGAGGACGACGTAGACGAGATACGGTACGACCGGATGGGCAACCTCATCGCCGTCAAGAATGGAGGCACCCCATCAGTGATGGTCGCTGCTCACATGGACGAAATCGGGCTGATGGCCAAGTATATAGACGACGAGGGTTTCATCCGCTTCGTCACGTTCGGCGGCTGGTTTGACCAGACCTTGCTCAACAACAGCGTCACGCTGCACACCAAGCAGGGTGACGTCCACGGCGTCATCGGCTCCAAGCCCCCCCATCTCATGGAGAAAGAGGAGCAAGAGAAAACCATCAAGGCGAAGGACATGTTCATCGACGTCGGCGCCGACGACAGGGAGGCAGTCAAGCAACTCGGCATCCGTCCCGGCACACCGATAACCTTGCAGCCACGCTTCCACACCCTACAGGGAAGCCGGGTGACCGGGAAGGCCCTCGACGACCGGGTCGGCGTAGCAATGATGATTGAAGCAATACGGCGCTATGACGGTGACGCAACGCTCTACGCCGTCGGCACCGTCCAGGAAGAAGTCGGGCTCAAGGGAGCCAAAACCTCCGCCTTTGGCCTGGACCCCGACGTGGCACTGGTCAGCGAGACCGCCCTGGCTGGAGACTATCCAGGCGTAGAGAAAAAAGAGTCAGCCTTGCAGCTCGGCCAAGGCCCGGCAGTGACGGTCACCGATGCATCGGGTCGTGGACTGATAACCCCGTCGCCGGTGCTCACCTGGCTGGAGGAAACCGCCACGGAAAACAACATTGATTACCAGCTCGACGTGTCCGCCGGCGGCACCACCGATGCAACGGCCATCCATCTCACCCGGGCGGGCATCCTCAGCGGCGTCATCGGCGTTCCCACCCGCTACCTGCACTCCGGGGTAGAGGTGGCCGACCTCCGTGACCTAGAACGTGGAGCTGACCTGATTGCAGCGGCAGTAAAACGCGCCGATCGATACTTTACGAGATAGCCACGTCGACGCCGATTTTTATCTGCACCGGGGAATAGGTGCCCACCTGTCGCCATCGCTGTATCAAAGCGGTTTTTCCCTCCCGGGCGGCTGCATCGACCAGCCAATCGAGACGGTCATCGATTCCAGCCGCATCGACGATGTCATAGTAATGTATAATACGGCCAGCGTGGACTGCCAGGGGAAAAAATGCGTCGGCGCTGTGCGGCAGGTTCATGATGACGTGGTCCGCCGGTCCAAGGCGAGGTACCATCTCGGCTGCATCGCCGTGCAGCACCTCTACGATGTCGGTGACGTTGTTCTGCTGCACGTTCCGCCGGGCATAAGCAATCGCTTCAGCGTTGATGTCGACGGCGTAGACTTTCGAGGGGTGCGCCAGTCGTGCTATGAGCACAGAAAACGGGGCAGCCCCAGCGAACATGTCGATGACCATCTCGCCCGGTTGAACCTGGTCGGCGACGCGCTTTCGTTCCGTGGCCAGGCGGGGTGAATAATATACGGTGGCAACGTCGACGGTTATTTCTGCGCCGTATTCCACATGGGTTGTCTCTGTGCGCTGCTCCCCGGCGATGACCTCGACATCCCGCACCCGGTATTCATCTTTGACCCCCCGATCGTGGCAGACCACGTTGATGCTGGAATGTGTCTCCAGGATGGCCTCGCCGATGTCTCTCCGGTAGGGCAGTGCCTCGTCGGAGATACGAACGATGGCGATGTCCCCGATGACGTCGAAGGAGGACAGCGAGGTATCCTCTGGCAGCAGCCCGGCGAGCAAGTCCTGCAGGTCCGGCGGTCGCAATCGTTCCTCGAACTCCCTGTGGAGCATCTCTCCCCGGGGGATGTCGACGGGCTCGGACACCGGCAGATAGACGTGTTCATCGTCGCTCCATATCTCCAGGTCAGTACGCAGCAATCCCTGCTCGAGTAGCTGCTGTCGAACGGACTCTGCCTCCCGCCTGGGGACCGCGATGCAGCGTGACTCCATCGCCT
>JBNGDQ010000047.1:0-9341 GCA_049975285.1 Thermoplasmatota archaeon | reverse complement strand
GAACCCGGGCAGTGAGCTTGGAAGGCTCAAATCCTAACCGCTAGATCACGCCCGCAGCTACGAGAATATGGGCATGTGATTTAAATAGTTATTTCTTGGGAGGGAGCTATATACATCTGCGATGCGACATGAACACTGCAAGCATTTTATAAGGGTCTTCGTCTATATCTATCCTGCTCTACAATCAGTATTGCATGCTCAATGTCCGCATCGTCAACAGCCTCCAAAAATTCATGTAACCGCTGATTTATTTTTTCAGCAGAAAAAGTATACGGTAATCGTAAAATAATTGCTCCGGGATGGTCAGGATATCTAAGTACTTCGCCGAAGTCAGTATCACGAGTGATGATGCTCCTCTCGAAACGGAGGGCATATTGAATAATTTCTCTATCTGTCGCCATACCCATACCGATATCTCTAACATCCTCAATATCATATCCACAATTTTTTACCAGTTCATTGCTTGATCGTGGCATATCGGCATCCAGCAGGAATTTCACACTATGCATAGCGGCTTATCTCTTCATTTTTTATTATGTTGGCTGCGTATTCTATTGCGGCAAAAACATCCTCCCGTTCGACTGCGTATTCCCGTGCTATGTCTTTTACCTCCATACCTCCCGCTAAAGAGCCCAGAATAATAGCCACCGGTACCCGTGTTCCTTTTATAATGGGCTTCCCGTGCCTTACTTCTGAATCTATAACGATCCTACCTTCAAACATTTTCGTTTTTCTATCTCTTTCCTCATATTTAAAACTGACGTTACGGTATGTACAGGCACCTGAGGATTCCTCCATATACCCGGTCTCTCCACGGGCAGGATAGCGTTCAAGCCCCGCTGCCCTGCTAAAGCATCCGTAGCTTCGGAATTGCCGCCGGCTTCCCTCGATCCATCAGGTTCTCCATGATGATATCTATTTTTCGTTCTATCAAGGCTTCATCTATCATGCGAGTAGCTCCTTCCGCCTGATGGCATCATATTGTTTCATATAATACGAGATATCCAGGTAGCGGTCATAGACATTGCTCTCGAACTGTACTCGCTGTTGTTCATCCCGGGAAAAAAGAAGTATCCCGTGAGCGAGCACCTGATGGAGAAACGCCAGGTTTCGTCCATTCAACACGCGGACATCCACCGCTCTGCCCACTGTTTTCTCCAATCGAACTGCCAGCTGCTCCGGATAATACCGGTCCATTTTCTGGGGGTTTGCAAGAAATATGCCGACGTCGATGTCGCTGTCCGGCCGGTCCATGCCGCGGGCTACAGAGCCATAGAGATAGGCGAACAGGATATCGTCTTCCGCTTGCAGGATGCCCTGAAGGGCATCTCTTGTGTCTTCCATGCGCTCCATCGTCCTTCTATAGAAAATGATACCATTAGTGCCTATAACCCTTTTCACATATTGCTTTCCATATAGCAGGTCATCGACGTATCCACTGGAAAAAGAGGCAAGGTTATATGTCTAAGCAGCCAAGCACCGATCTGGCCCGTTCCCGGGCAGCCGCGGTACCCTCGGTATCATCTGTGGCAAGAAAATCCTTAATTTCCTCCTGGATAGCCTCATGGTGACGCTGGCGGTGCTCTGCATCCAGTGCTTTTTCCGCCTGGAGCTTCTGACCGCCCTCCATCCATCCTTCAGGATGATACCAGTCCTTGAACCAGGTAAAATCGCGTATGAAAAGCTGGTAGCCCAGCCGGGTAACTGGTGGGGGAACACCACGGTTTAACGCCCGGGCGGTCTCCTGGTCTGTCTCATAGGAGACGAAGAGATGCCCCGGCGGCTGGATGGCATCCGCAAACAGGGTGAGGATACATGCCTCGACGGGTGAGTCATAGTAGGAGATGGACTGTCCTTCATGGTCGAGATGGGGCGTGATGCGGGAGAGCTCAGCCCAGGGTGCATACCAGTTCCAGCCGTGGTAGACGGTGGCGGTGAGAAGTCGTTCTGAGGTGTCGCCGCTGGTCAAAAAAACAGTGAGACGTTCTTCCTCGGGAAACCGACCAGGGGATCGCTCGGCGGTTACCATGGCTTCGTTGACTGGTATACCTGCTCCAAGCAGGGCTGCCGCGTCTGCAAGCGACATGCTGCGGTCTACTCCAGGTCTTCCAGCAATTGAGCTGGCGGTATTCGCTGTATGCCCTGTATGCCGTCGAAGTCGCTATCCTCGCTGAGGATAGTAGTCAATCCAGCTGTGTTCATGACCGCCACGTGAAACGCATCACGGGGGTCGAGGTCAGTTGCTTCGTAGAGACGTAACGCTGTCACCGTGACATCGCGTTTGACGTCCATCCATCTGACGGGCAGCGAGAGAATCATACGGGTCGCTCTGACGGCGTCCGCTCTGCCTATCTCGTGCTGGAGGACCCAGAGCACCTCGTCGATGACGAGATAGGATGAGGCAGCACTGAGGCGTTTGTCTTCCAGCTGGGTGATGATGTCCCGGCACTGGTCACCCGTTTTGCCGGTGTCCACGGCCGCGAAGATGAAGATGTTTGCATCTATATACATGGTTATCGGGCATGCCGCTCTGTCAGCTGTTGTTTGATAGCCTGCATGGTGAGATGTTTACCGTGCCGTTCTGCTATCTCGTGCAGCTGGGCGCCGACGCGGCGTCGTTTATGCAGCTGTATGGCATCGTTGTCGACGTCCACGATGACCGTGTCCCCCTCATGGATGCCCAGCAGGTCACGGATAGCCTTGGGGATGACCACCTGGCCTTTCTTCAACACCCGCTTCTCAATCATTTCAACCACGTGGTTAAACGAATGTTTAACCGATAAATAAAACTTTTTGTTGCCGTAAAGGATATGTACTGACAGCACGATGAAACAATGAGATGGAAAACACACCCCGGCGGCTATGGACGCCCTTCAAGATCTGGGATGAACTCGGCTGGTTTGGCTGCAGCCGGAAAGAACACCGCTCGGCCCGTCGAAGCAAGCGTTGACGGGCACAAAGATAGAGTTATAAGGACGGTATCGTTATAGGAGGTATGACACATATAAAGCGCGTGGCAGCGCTTTCCATGGTGGTGTTGTTTTGTTCCTCGGGGCTCCTGGCCGTGGCGCATGTGCCCTATCTCGAACGCGTGGATTATACCGCGGATGAGCCCTTTGAGGTGCGGAGAACCATTGAGCAGTCCATCGCGGTCTACGCGTGGCTGGAGAATGACGGCGTGAACCCCTGCACGGATGTCGACGTCTACCAGTTCTCCATCAGCGAGCCCGCGCGGGTCTACCTGGAGGGCATCGTGCCGGTCTGCCGGCAGTACCAGAATTTTTCACCCTGGTTTGCCCTGGTCGGCCCGGAGCTGCCGCCGCCGGAGTACGAGGTACCGTTCGACCTGCCCGAGGGCTACGGCGCCGTGGTGACCCCGAACCCAATTCCGGAGGGAGAACGTGGTTCATTCTATGAGCCCTTCGGCGGGAAATCATATTACAATAGTTCCGTGTACGACGAGGTAATCGAGGTCTCCGGGACATACTATGTCGTCTACTGGGATCCCCTCGAGATCGGCGGCGACTATGTCGCCATCCTCGGCCGCGCCGAGATATGGGGCCTCAGGGACATCATTCGGGGATTGCTCGTCACGCCGTTGATACGGATGGACATGGAGCTGCACGTGGACTGCGAAGAACCACCACTGCTATTCCATCCCACACTGTATGGCCTCCACCTGGCTAGGCAGCGATAAGCCAGTCAAGGATCTCGTCATTGCGGGCCGTCTGCCAGACGTGGCCATCCTCCGTCAACACGAGCCGCGTGGCGAGGCCATGCCGCTGGAGCTCCCCGTAGAGATTGATACCGCAGAGCGCCGGCACCACTTCATCGTATCGCCCGTGGATGACCATAGTGGGAGGATACCCGACAGGAAAGTGGAGGGGCTTCGTACAGTCCAGTATGGGCCCCAGCCAGGTCAACCGGGTAGCCGTCGCGTCAGCCCCGGAATGAATAGCCACTGCCGCAAACCGCGCCGGAAATGTCCGGGCCAGCCGGCTGGTCATGAAGCCCCCGGAGGAAAACCCGGTACAGTACATGGCACTGCTGTTGGCATGGAGTGTCTCCAGCCAGGTGAACATATCCTGAAAGAAGGGCAGATCGAGCGAGGTATCCACGGTGGCAGCGAAGGCATCCCAGCCCCGGGGCCCCCAGAAGAGCGGCCGGCGGGATTCAGGCGCCACAACCATGAAGCCTCGCTCAAGCGCCGCTGTGGTGAACGATGCCTGCGCCATGCTCCATGGATCAGAGCCGCCGAACCAGGCGTCAGCTCGCTGCACCGCACCGTGCAATCCAAAGATAACCGGATAGCCATCTGATGGTGCCGGTGTTGTCGGCTGCTGCCAGAGAATGCGCCGGCCATCCAGCCAGGTTTCCTGAGGACCATCAGCCTCGATGATGGCTGAGAGCGACGAGTCTGGCTGCCGAGCCGTCAGCGTGGCCACGTCGATAACTGGCACGAAAAGCACAGCTACCACGATAACAGGGAACAGAAAGTGGCGCATAGCAATTAATCAGCTGCGCGTATTTGAGCTTTTGTCCCCTACAGGGAGAGCTCCTGGTATTCCTCATAGGTGAACACCGGGCCCTCCAGGCAGACGTAGGTCTCTCCGCCGGCGATGCAGTTCCCGCATTTCCCGATGCCGCATTTCATGCGTCGCTCCACCGACACGGCAATGTTGACTTCCTTCACGTCCTGGTTCTGCAGCTCCGCCACCGTCGGCTTAAACATGGCTGGGGGACCACACACGACAGCTCGAGCCCGACGGGGCAGATCGAGCGAGGCGACAAGGTCACTGACGAAGCCCACGTTGCCCGTCCAGTCAGCGTCGCCCTCATCCACGGTGATATGCACCGTTGCCTGCCGACGCCAGGCCTCCAAATCCTCACGGAATATGATATGCTCAGGCCCCCGCGCGCCATAGAGAATATGCAGGTTGCCATACTGCTCCGGTGCAGCCAGCACCGTCTTGATCAGGCTGCGCAGCGGCGCCAGGCCGATGCCCCCTGCGATGAACACGATGTCCCGCCCCAACAGATGATCCAAAGGGAATCCGATACCATACGGGCCTCTCACGCCCACCCGGTCTCCCACGGTCTTGCCGGCCAGCAGATTGGTCAACCGACCGACAGTTTTGATGCACAATTCAAAGTGATCCGTGACATGCGGCGGCGACGTCAGCGATATAGGTGCCTCTCCCGCTCCCGCCACGCTTATCTCCACGAACTGCCCAGGCGTAAATGAAAACGCCTGCTGGACCTCGTCATCCACAAATCGGAGGCGATACAGCTTGGTATCAAAGGAAAGCGGCTCAATGTCTATCAATTCGGCCGGATTCGGCTGGAACTCGTTATCCCTGGTCATCCCCTACAGTATGCACCGCTATTTTTTATATTTTTATTCTCACATCGGGATGCGCAGGCAACAGAAAGGACAAATGGTGCCCCCTCTAGGGGTGCATGCTCCCGTGGCGGAAGCCCTGCAGATCCAAGGTGACATAGCGGAAGCCCAGTTCGATAAATCGGGCGGCAATGCGTTCGCGCTGCTGCAGTACCATTTCAAATGCATCTGGTGGTACCTCGATGCGGGCGATATCACCATGGCATCTCACTCTGACCCGGGGAGAAATGCTGCGCAGCAGGTCCTCTGCCTGCTCTATTCGGTCAAGCTTCTCCCGGGTGATTGTCTCCTCAGGGGGCAGCCGGCTGGCCAGGCAGGCCTCCGATGGTGCATCCCAGATGGAGAGACCACGATAGCGGGCCATCTCTCGGATATCTGCCCCCGACAACTCAAGCTCAGCCAGCGGATGCCAGATACCGGCCTCAGTGGCCGCATGAGCCCCCGGCATCGAGGGGTCTTTCAGGTCGGCAATGGTGACGCCATCCGCCACAATGGAGAAGCCATGCTCCGCCGCTGTCTGCGTCCATAACCGGGCCATCTCCAGTTTGCAATGATAACAACGGTCCTGTCCAACCGGAGGAAAAACATCCGCATTGACAATGATATGCTGGATACCGATTTCATTGGCGGCAGCCGTCGCTTGCCGGCGCTGCCACCTCGCAAAAACAGGTGAAACCACGGTTATCGCTATCGTCTCAATACCGGCATCTATAGCAGCCTGGGCCACCAGGGCACTATCAACGCCGCCGGAGAAGGCAACGGCGACACGGTCGACTTCTTTTAGAGCGGTGACCAAGCACTGGTAGGCTGCACGCACGACTCTACATATAGCTGGAGCTATTAACGGTTATCGCTTCCGGTCACGTGAGCCACGACGTTTACGCCTTCATGATGCCGGCGAGGAAGACGCCGAGAGCTACGAGGGCACCGATGATGGCGCCAACGATCGAGGAGATGCCATACTTGACGGCTTCCCAGGACCATTCAGGGTCGCCGAAGAACGCGCTGTCACCGCTATAGTTGTAGAATAAAAAGGCCACGATGAGACCGATCAGCAGCAGTATGCCGCCGATAGCTCGGCTTTTCCCGGAGCCGAAGTAGGCGGTGAACAGTCCCGCGATGATTGCACCGATGGCGAATACCAGCATCAGCATGCTCACAAACAGTTGTAACCATGGTTCCATATTTTTTCCTCCTTAGAATTTTGTTCCGGTGAGGGTTTTCGTATCAGCCACCCCTTCTATGGCACGTATCTTATCCACCACGATTTTGCCCAGGGTGTCAAAATCCTCTGCTTCCACCTTGGCTATGAGGTCGTATTCTCCAAAGAGCGGATGCAGCTCAACGATTTCCTCAATCTTGAGAAGTTCGCTGTACACCTCGTGCTCCCGGGCGGGAGCCGTCGAGATAAGGATAAATCCCATAGCCATGGTTATCTCACCACAGGTGTATCGCCCCCGGCCTTATTAAGTTTTCCATAATTGCCAGAGAAGGCGTTCGAGAGGACAGCTTGCCAGCTGCGACCACACAAGCCCCCTAAAGTGCCTATATATACCAATATAATATATTTCGATAAGATATATATTATACCCGGCTTTCACTATAGTGTACACGCTGCCTGTACGTATAGCGCCCTAAAACGGGCACAGGCAGGCGCACGGACATCGGAAGGGGCATCTCCTTTTTCCCCTCCTCCCCTTCCGCCCCTCCCCTCTCCTCATGGTGACAGAAACATTTATTGTCGGGAAGCGCATGTATCCTCATGACGGACATCCACATCCAGAACATCGTCGCCTCCACCACCATCGCTGAACACCTGGACCTGCGCAGCATCGACGAGACCGTCCCGGACACCACGTATAACCCCGAGGTGTTCCCCGGACTGGTGCTCCGCATCAAGAACCCCAAGACGGCGTTTTTACTCTTCCGCAGCGGCAAGGTCGTCTGCACCGGGGCCAAAGACCTCGAGGGCATCAAACAAAGCATGCGACAGGTCTGCGACCGGCTCACCACGGTCGGCATCAACGTCATCGACGAACCCGAGATCACCGTCCAGAACATCGTCGCCTCCGGAGACCTCCACGGCGAACTCAACCTGGTCAGCACCGCCCTCGCCGTCGGCCTGGAAAACACGGAATACGAGCCCGAGATTTTCCCCGGCATCGTCTACCGCATGCGCGAATACGGCGTCGTCCTGCTCCTCTTCAGCTCCGGCAAAGTCGTCTGCACCGGCGCCCGGAAACCCGAACAAGTCACCGAAGCCATCAACGCCGTCAAACAGGAACTCGAAGCCAAAGGCCTACTCCTCTAACGACTGCCAGCTCTCAATAGACACCCGGAACACGTCCTCCGCCGCCTGCAACGTCTCATCCGTGACCTCCCCAAAGGAGGCCCGGGCTATAGCCTGCGGCACCCGCCGAATATAATCCCCCATACGCAGATCCCGCCGCAGATTCGTATGATAATGCGCCTCCACCAAATCATTGACCCCAGACAGATAGCGCTCCACCACCGCATCCGACGCCACGATGGCCGGCTGATGCGCCCGCGCCAGCGCCACCCATTGATTATACAAGCCTGATTTCTCCTGCAACTCCCCTGAACCATAAAACTTCTGCTTGAACAAATCAAACCGGGTCTCCCGATCGATAACCTCCGTCCGCACAATCAACGCAAACCGGCTCATCAACAACGGCGGCAACGGGATATCCCGCAGCGGCTGATCCCGGAACACCTGCGACGATGGATTCGCAAACGAGATCATGACAAACCGACTCTCAATCTCCTCATGAATCTTAGCGGAATGCACACTGCACCGGCCATTCGACAACAACTCATAACAATGCTCGATGTCCCCATCCGGAATCTTATCCAACTCATCCGCCAACACCACCTTCCCATCAGAATACGCCAGCGCGCCCATCTCACCCGTCGCGAGATTGATAACCAAGCCCGCCCGCGTCGTATTCGCCCCCACCGTCGTCACATCCCGAAAATTCCGCTCGATAATCTCCTTCGCCAGCGTCTTGCTGCTCCCCGGCTCACCAATCACGATGGTATGCACCGGCTCCCGGAACGTCGAAAACAGGCTCACCGCCAACGCCTGCTTCATAACCTCATTGCCCCGTATCTCCTCAAAAACATGCCGCCAGAAGCCCTCAAAGCCACGCTCCCGAGCAAACAAGCGAACCTCCTCCACGGAAAACTGCTGCCCCGCCGCATGGCAAGCCACACGACCCGACAACACCTCCCGCTGCACCTCAGCATGCTCCACAATAGCATCAAACCCGGGGCTCTCCCGCCGCAGCACAATACAGCCATCCTGCTTATCCATCGACGCAGCGCCCGGCGGCGCCTCATAAACCCCGATGACATCCAGCACCGAGGTCACCACGGGCCGCGACAGCGAGGTAACCACCACTCGAATGACATCCGCCTCAACCATCACATCCTTGATATGCCGATTAGCGAGAATATTGCGAGCCCGCCGGATAATGGTAGTTGCCTTGCTCCGCCCCATCCCCAGCCTCTTATGCGTCAGCAATGCAAGCTGCTCCAGCGTCGTCAATCCCATCGACTCCAGCTTCTTCCGGTCCGACGGAGGCACCCCCAGGCTGTCCAGGTCGTCGTCCATCGAGTGGTGAAACACATGGCGGTACTAAAGCTTTCACTGCCGCACAACGGTCACGAAGGCATCACTACCATACTCATAAAAATTTGATTTATCCACCGAGAGAGACAAAAACGTCTGCATCTCCTCAGCAGAAAGCGTAGCATTCACCGCCAGCGATGCAACCCCCAACTCATCCGTCTTCGCCGTCACCGTCTCATCCTCCGCCTGCAACGTCACCGTGGCATTCGGCACCGCCAGACCCGCCTCATCAGTCACCTCCACCACCACAGCAACCCGCTCCGTCACCACGCCGTCACCCTCCACGAG
>JBNGDQ010000046.1:6028-9641 GCA_049975285.1 Thermoplasmatota archaeon | reverse complement strand
AGGTCAAAAAGACGTGATGCACGGGGCTACTGCCCGTAATTACCTCTCTGGGCGGGAAAAAGGATGGCAGGGGGCGCTGAAGGAAACATTTATTGATAGCAAATCGCAATCAATTAGTTATTGATATCCAATAAGTTATTATTTATAAATATATGCATTAAATATTTAAGAGAAAAGACCATTATAGACTTTGGAGGCGCATAATATGCAGAAAACAAAGCATAAGAGAGAGAAAGCATACTATAGGGGAAAGAAAACACTCTTAGTGGGGGCGATAGCCACAGCGGCAATCATGGTGTTTGCCAGTGCACTACCCGCTATTTCAAGCAGCCCAAGTGATGAATCAGAACTTCTCACCTTTGAGTTCTCGTTCAATCAACCAAGACTGCAACAGCACACCATTGCCAGAACGCAGTATACGAGTATAAAACTGGATGATTTGCCAAACACCGGAGCACCAGGCTCTCCGAAAATGCCGACAAAGCCCATATATATTCTTTTACCACCTGATGCAGAGTATGAGTCAGTGGAGGTAAAGACCCGGGGCAGGACACCTCTGGGCGAGGGTATTCTGGTAGAGCCCGTGGAGGAGCCGCAGAGACTTCCTTTTAACCCGCCTGATATTCCGCCGGACATGGTACCGCCACAAGACATTCCAGAAGAGACTATGGAGAAGCCGAGGCTACCAACTCCCGACGAAGAGATTTATGGTTCGCAGCAGCCGTTTCCGCGCGAACCCTATGAGGTTGTAGGAGTGCAGAAATGGCGGGGGTACACGGTGCTGATTGTAAATTTGTATCCCGTGGAATATATCCCGGCGCCGGGAAAACTATTCTATTATAATGACATGACTGTCACAGTGCATACAGCACCATCTACGTTTGATAATGCGCTCTACCGTGGAAAGGTGTCCGATGAGATGCTCATAAAAGAAAAGGTGATAAATCCAGGTATGACTACGAGCTACAAAACGATGGCCACGGACACAACAGGTACGGAGTCGGAACCTGCACCCTTGGGAGGCAGCGGAGGTGGTACTCTACCTGCGGATCCCTCCGAGAGCTATGAATATGTTATTATCACCACGGAGGACTTGGATGACACGCATGGAACCTACAATTTCCAGGATCTCATCGACGATAAAATATCGCGGGGGATGACAGCCACCATTGTGACCGTGGAGAATATAACCTCGACCCCCCAATACTGGGATACCACCTCTACCCTGTTCAACGACACCATGGCCCAGATACGACGGTTTATCCGCGATGCCTATCTCAATTGGGGAACAGAATATGTGCTGCTGGGTGGAGACACTCATTATGTGGCTGGGCCTCCCGGCTACATCCCGTGGGGCGTCCTGGGAGATAATGCGGGGTATACTGATATCCCCAATATTTTGTATATCTCTACCGGGTTATCTGGTTCTGCTATGATTTATCATGATGGCCAGTCACAGTTGCTCACCTCAGATGCTGCCAATATAGCGATGGCCTCCAGCGACGACAACATCTATATGGTGTTCGACCGCTATAACAGTACCACTGGACACTATGACGTGGCCATTAAATATGACAATCCTGACGGGCAGAAGGATATTGAATACTATTATAATCAATATTACCTATGGAATGACTTCTCCTACGATGGGAAAGACCCCGATGTCGGGGCAGCAGGAAGCAACGTGGTCGTCGTCTACATGGAGGATAGCAGCGGAAACTGGGATATACGATGTGAGTATAGCACCAATGACGGTGCCAGCTTTTCCACCAGTTATCCAGCCTGGACGACGGATGACGAGATGCACCCCGCTGTCTATGTAACCAATAGTATCGTTTATCTCGCCTATGTGAATGCCAATGACGGGCATGTATACTATGTAACTTCTTATGATGGAGGTGCAACGTGGGGTACACCCACGCAGGTTGATACCTCTGGTATGGCTGTTGCGGAAAATGGCACCGTGGATGTCGACCCGGCTGGCGTGGTGTGGACCGACAGCCGGAACGGAAACAAGGACGTATATTTCTGGTCCAGTTCTGCGGGTGAACATGCCGTGTATACCAACACGGAGGATGACTACTGTCCGCAGCTCGTTACCGATAGCTACGGTAATTTGCTTATTGGAAGAACGAGAAGAATGAGCACCTATGATACTGACGTCGATCTGCTGTATTCCACCGATGGTGGCTACAGTTGGATGTTCTTCAACGGCAATCCCTATTCCGGGATTGACGGCAACCAAACAGGTCCGGACCTTGTTTATGATGGGGTCACGGGCAATATCTATGGTGCTGTGACAGATGAATATGGGGTGTGGAGCTACCTGTTCAAAATAGAGGATGTGACCTCATGGGATTTCAACGATATATGGTATAGATTTTTTGATACCTGTACAGCGTCAGCCATAACCAACTGGACAGAACCCATCGATGAAAGCGGGGTTCCTGCCCGGAGTCTGTACGTTGATGGCACCTATATGCCTTCTGATCTGTATTATGCGTGTCTGGATGGATCCTACAACTATGATGGTGATGAGAACTGGGGTGAAGCCTATGAGGATGGTGACGAGGGACAACGGAATGATGTTGATCTGTTTGCCGAGGTATACGTGGGCCGGGCCCCTGTTGACGATGCCACCGAGGTCTCCAACTTTGTGCAGAAGACCCTGAACTATGCGGATGCCAGCGGGGAGTACCTGAAAAACATTAGCCTGGTCGGTGAATTCCTGGATTTTGGCGGTGCTGGCAACTGGGGCGGCAACCACATGGACCAGCTCGTCGATGGCAGCAGCGCCCATGGATATACCACGCAGGGATTCCCCAGCGACGACTACGACATTTCCAGGACGTACGACAGATTTGGCGAGATGCAGACGATTACCTTAGACCTCACTCCGCAGATGGCCTTTAGCTCTTACGGCTGGATTCGATTCTGCCTTTATTCTGATGGCAGTTGGGAGCAGGCGGGTTTCTACATCGATAATGTGGAGATAATAACCGATGGTACCTACACCATGTTCTACGATGATATGGAAGGGGGAGAAGGAGCATGGGTACATGGCGGCACCAATGACGAATGGGAACTGGGTGCCCCCATCCGGATAGCCGATGTGTATGGCGGTGTGCCGTCATCGGGCACCAATTGCTGGGCGACCGATCTTGACGATACGTATGAGCAAGACTGTAATCCTCAGCAATGGCTGGAAATAGATCTCGACTTCTCTAGCAACAGTACGGTTACTCTTTCTTTTGATACCTGGTATGCCACAGAACGATATCCTGACTATGTTGGAGTACTGGTGGCTAATATTTCCGGCTATTGGGAATGGGCCTGGTGGGACCGCGGCTGCAACGGCTGGGAGAGCCAGGCGCTCATCGACGAGATGAACCAGGGAACCCACATTGTCAACCATCTCGGGCATGCTGGCTTTGGTTACGTCATGAAAATGTATAATGATGATGTATCCAGTGTCACCACGGACGAAAACTTTTTCATTTATTCGCAAGGCTGCAACGCTGGAGGCTTCGACAATCCATACGGGTATGACTGCATTGCCGAGGAGTTTGTCACCTCGCCGCATGGCGCCTTCGGTGCCATTATGAACGCTCGC
>JBNGDQ010000046.1:0-6018 GCA_049975285.1 Thermoplasmatota archaeon | reverse complement strand
GCTGGGGCTACCTGTATTCTAGTGATGGGCCGTCGCATCGGTACCATCGGGAGTTCGTGGATGCTCTGTTCGGGGAAGGCAAGCTCCGGCTGGGCATGGCCAATCATGACTCCAAGCATGACAACCTCTACCGCATCGACGAGTCCTGTATGCGCTGGTGCTGTTATGGGACCAACCTGTTTGGCGACCCGGCTCTGCTCATCCATACATCTGCTCCGGACGAGGTGTGGGTGGATGACGACTGGGCGGGGAGCAGCGAGGGCGAAGAGGTCGGCTACTGGTGCGACTGCTGCAACACCTATTACAAGTATTATGGTGTCAACGCGTTCAGCAGCATCCAGGACGGCATTGACGCGGTGGCGGAGGGCGGGACCGTGCACGTGGCAGAGGGCACATACGATGGTGGCCTCACCATTGATAAAAGGGTGACCGTTGTGGGTGCCGGAAAGAATCAGACGAGCATCGGCACGAGCAGTTCGCCCGTGATAACTGTATCCGCTGACGATGTGACCATCCGGGACCTTGAGATAACCGATGACCCGGAGCTGGTGGAAGGCATTCGCGTGGTTTCCCCTGCATCCTGGGGATTGACGGTGGAGAACGTTGCCTTCACTGACATCGGGAATGCGGGAGGCAATGCCTATGGTATCAAACTCGAGACGTCATTTAGCGGGCTAACGGTGAAAGATTCTGAGTTTATCGCGGTATATCACACCTCACAGTATCGAGGCATTGGCATTTTTGCCGTAAACAGCCTCAATCTTGATGATTTCGACGTGACCGGTTCCACATTCGAAAGACTCTTTACCGGGATTTATCTACGCTCCGCCATCGATGGTCTCGTTGCGAGTGGTAATACCTTTGGACCATTCCAGTTGAGTGATTGCACCGCCTGTGTTGCAGGCATATACATCGGAGACGGCGATGATTACAACTTCGATATCAAGAACGTGACGATTACCGGCAACACCTTCACTGAGTACGGTCGGGGCGTCTATGTGTGGAACTATGCCCAAGATGCGGTTGTTAAAAACGTCGATATTTACGGCAACACCTTTGCCGATGCCATATGGAGCTCTGCCGTTCGTGTCATTGCTGGTCTGGGAACTGATAAACAGGTCTCCTTTGATGGGATATACGTTCATGATAATGTGCTTACGCAGGATTCCGACGTGGGGGCACATGTGGGCCTAATTGATTTCCGGACGTATTGTGAACTCCAATCCTGTGACATCGCTGTGACCAACAATGAGATAACGTTGAGGGGGACTCCTTACGACGATCCTGTGTCCGGTATCCTGTTCCTGGCGTACGAGGGACCCTTTACCAACACTGTCATCGAGGCTAATACGTTAGACGGCGGGGGTGCTGGAGGAGCTGGTACCCCGCCATCATCGGGAATTCTGCTGATTCACCAGAGCAGTACTTATTGGCCCTCCGGTATATTGGAGATGGAGATTCGCGAAAACGAGATTACTGCATTCGACCATGGGGTAAGCATCTACGACTTGGTGAATACCCAGTATGGAGGTCTTCCAGCTGGATCTGTGGTAAAGGTAAACTATAACAACATTCATGGAAATGCGTTATACGGTCTACGAAATGATAACGGGGAGGCCGTCGATGCCTCCTACAACTACTGGGGCCATGCATCCGGGCCCGATCATCCTGATGACAACCCGTTCGGGCAGGGCGACAATGTGAGCGACACCGTTGACTTTTCACCCTGGCTGGACGCCCCCTATCCCTATGGGCAGCCCACGGCCAATACGCCCTGGCTCACCGTTGACCTGCCGAGCCACCTCGTGGTCGGAGACGACTGGACGGAGTTCAGCGGCACAGCTACCAATCCCACATCGAGCATTGACTACAGCCATGTGCTGTTCAATGTTACATTGAGTGGTATCCCCAGCCTGACCGCTGGTGACCTCGACCTGGAATACTGGACCGGCAGTGCCTGGCAGGATATGACCCTGTCCGGGACGGGAACCATCACCACCTGGTATGGCCCCTCAGGCGGATTCCCCATGCCTGCGGGCTACACGGCGGACAGCCAGTACCGAATAAAGATTCTTGACGGAGCACCCATGGGCGAGTTGACGGTGTTGTGTGAGCTTACCAATGTGGACAACAGCTACGAGGTCCTGGCCTCCTACGCGGGAACGGTTGGCATCTTTACCACCAACGAGGTCTGGGTGGATGACGACTGGGCGGGGAGCAGCGAGGGCGAACAAGTCGGCTGCTGCAAGTATTATGGCGTCAACGCGTTCAGCAGCATCCAGGACGGCATTGACGCGGTGGCCGCGGGGGGTATCGTGCATGTGGCGGATGGCCTCTACAGCCAGTCCCTGATGATCACCAAAAATGTGATTATGAAAGGAACTGATACCCCCGTCATTGCTCCCTCTACCCCGGTGCCCACCACCACCATCCCCGAAAGCAGTGCCACCTGGGAATATGTGGTCTGCGTGAAGGGTGGACCCACCATACTGGAGGTGGTCATCGATGGCTTCGAGATTGACGGGCAGAACGCGGGGACTGCTGGGCATCCCACGAGATATGTGGGTCTCCTCTGGGAAAACGCCACCGGCACCGTCAGCAACTGTTACTTGCATGACCTGTACTACAGTGTCACCGGCGACGGGAGTGGACAACAAACCTTTGGAGTAGCGGTCTATGGCGACTCAGCGATTGACATTGTGGACAATACCATCCAGGAGTTCTCGCGAGGCGGCATTGGCGTCAACGGCGATGCTGGACCGATGACCGACCCCACGGCCTCCATCGCCGGGAACATGGTCTACGGCAACGGCCTGGAAACCGCTACCGGCTGGTGGGCTGAAAACGGCATTCAGATAGGACACGGAGCGGGCGGCTCCATCACCGGCAACACGGTCACCGACTGCCAGGTCAACAACCCCAGCTGGGTATCATGCGGCATCATGATCTATGATGCTGCCCCCGCCGTGGAGATAACCGGCAACACGGTCACCAGCTGCGACACCGGCCTGAGCATCTGCTCACCCTCCTTTGACCTCGTGGAGGACAACAGCATCGGCAACTGCAGATATGACGCCCTGCGGCTGGGATGGCCCGCCGACAACATCACCGTCAGAAACAATGAACTCTACGGCAGCGAACTGGGGCTGACCGTCTATGACGCCTCCGACAACCTCATCGAAAACAACGACATCCACGACAACGACTACGGCATATGGATGGATGGAGCCTCCTACGATAACACCTTCACCGCCAACGACATCTACCTCAACACCTTTGACGGCGTCCACATAGAACCCTACTATGGTGCCACGCCCTCGGGGGCTGTGATGCAGTACAACAACATCTACGACAACGGGGGCTACGGCCTGTACAACACCGCGGATCCCATCGATGCCTCCTACAACTACTGGGGCCATGCGTACGGACCCTATGATGTGGATGGCAACTGGGGAGACGGTGCAGCGGTCAGTGACAACGTCGATTATCTGCCCTGGCTGGATGCCCCCTACCCAGTGGGCAGCCCGGTCACGGGCATCCAGAACGTGGACACCGGCGTCTATTATATGAGTATCCAGGACGCCATCGATGCGGCCAGCGCCGGTAACACCATCGTGGTGCTCAAGGGGTTGTATAGCGAGCAGGTGACCATCGATAAGGGACTGACGCTAACCGGTGTTGGCGGTGCTGTGATTGACGGTGGTTCGGGCATAGCCATACAATTCCGATCTCCGGGACCAGAACTGCTGCTTTCTGGTGTGCGGATCGCCAATGTAACGCTGAGGGGCCTGGCCGGCGCCTCTTTTGATGGTGCCATGTGGCCGGAGGGGCTTACCGTAGAGGACGTAGAATTCGACACCTGTGTGTTTAACGCCACCGACTATGATTCCATAGGAATCACTCATGGTGCGCAAGTAACGAACCTGACGGTCCGGAATTCGATGTTCCAGACATCTACAAACACAGATAACGCCATCGGCATCAGCGGTACATCGACCCTGGTCGATGGTCTAACGATTACCGGAGGAACCATCAATGTGGCCACCACGGGAACATCGCAGGGGCTGCTGGTGTTTGGCGGTGCTACGGTCACCAATATGACCATAGAGGGGGTCACCTTCAACAATCCTGAACGCTCGGCCATTATGCTTCAAGACTGTACCGTCGATGGTGCTGTGGTGACGAATTGTGAGGTGATCGGTGACACGTCGTCTAGTACCGGATATGGGATTTACATGGGCAGTTCGGTCGCTCCCGCTACCATCTCCGATTTCGTGGTCTCGAATGTCCTGTTTGTAAACCAGAGGGAGTCAGCGATTATCGGTTTCCGCCAGTTCGATGTATCCAACCTGACGATACAGGACTGTGTTTTCGAGGACAACCGTGGACATATCACCTTTTATCGTCTAGGCGATCCCGGCACGCTTACGGATATCCTGATTGAGGGCAATACATTCGGTGATTTGCTAGGCTGGCACTGTATCTGGATGGCTAATGGAGTCAGCTTTTCAGTTGACGACGTGGTGGTTCGATACAATAATTTCGTCAGCGGAGGGTCGGCCATCAACAACGCCGTTGCGGTGACCATTGATGCCGAATGTAACTGGTGGGGCGAGGCAACAGGGGCGACACATGTCTGCAATCCCGGGGGACTGGGTGACAGTGTCAGCGACTATGTGGACTTCATTCCCTGGCTGACCGCCGCTGCTCCCGAGGGCACCTGCGAGGGGACCACCCTGCTCTTCTCGGTTCTCGACCTGGAGTATTCCACTGACGGGTCGACGTGGCTCCCGGTCACCGGGGGCTATCCCCATGGCTACGAGCTGCTGCTGGACTATCAGGAGGCCTGGTACTACCTGAATGTGTCCACGGTGACTGCCGATGTGACCCTGGACGACGGAGACTATGGCTTCTGCCTGGACCCATCGAGCGTCCCCGGCGGCTTCTATGCCTACTGGGAGACCCGGGATGTCTACGAGGGCTGCACGGGATGGCAGCAGTACATGTGGGAGATCATCAACGGCAGGATGCCCATGTTCTACCTGAAGGTGTACAACAGCGGCAGCAGCTACATGCTGGTGGACGGCCTGATGTACGCCCTGGGTCAGGGAGACCAGCCCCTGCGAGTCGATGGAGACTACCCCCTGGGCGACTACGTGTTCACCGCCGAGATAGAGTACCCGTCGGGTGCCACCACGGCTCTGACCGTGGAGATGAGCTTCGCTGCCCTGCGGGAAGAAGACGACGACTGGAGCTACCGGGAGGGCACCTCGGACATCTACAACAAGAACCAGGGCAACGTGGGCATCAACACCCAGACCCCGGAGACCCAGCTGGATGTCAACGGCAGCCTCCGGGTGCAGGGGAACAGCATGACACATCTGTTCTTCGTCGACGCCAGCAGTGAGAGGATAGGGATAGGGACGAACAACCCAATTGCTACACTGGATGTACACGGTGATTTTAGAGTGGCAGGAACAATGATAAACCCAACTCTTTTCTTTGCAAGTACCAGTACCAACCGTATTGGAATAGGCACAAATTCACCAAAGAGTATACTGGACATTGAACAAACCAGCGGCATAGCAGAAATAAGACTTGCTTCTTTAGATCACAGCGCACAAGTAAGCGTTGATACAAGAGCTAACACAAACAATAAATACGCTTTTTATCTGTTCAGAGACAAAGGAGTAAATAAATACGGTTATATTTATAGGCAGGATAGCGGTAACTTCTACATGTTCGATTACACAAACAACTGGCATTTCCTTGACTACGATATAAGCGAGCCGTCTCTTGTAGCAAACATTGGCAACAATAACATTGATTTTAGGGTAGAAAGCACTAACAATAATCACATGCTCTTCGTGGATGCATCCAGCGACCGCATCGGTATCGGCACCAGCAATCCCACCAGCACCCTAGACGTGGACGGAGACATCGAAATAGGCAGCGACGATGCCTTCTACTTTGGAGAGCCCGGCGACGACGGCACCTGGCGGATAATACGCAGCGGCA